>NZ_JALDVG010000001.1:264029-264474 GCF_023110055.1 Streptococcus oralis
AGGTACTTACACCTTCCATGAGGAAGCAGCTCCAACTGGTTACCTCAAAGTAACGGACATCACTTTCCAAGTCAAACTTGACGGCACAGTGGAAGTGACAAATGTTGGTGAAAAAGACTCTAAAGGTGAAGAAAACAAAGTCGTAACCAACGGCTCAACTGTAACTGTAACCGATAAAGACGATGACCTACCACGTAAGATTACCTTCAGCAAGGTTAGCCTTGGTGGAACAGAAATCGCAGGTGCAGAGATTAAGATCTATAAAGGCGATAAGGCAGAAGGCACAGCCGTAGAAAGCTGGACTTCAGAAGCTGGTAAGTCTAAAGATCTCAACTTGGCTCCAGGTACTTACACCTTCCATGAGGAAGCAGCTCCAACTGGTTACCTCAAAGTAACGGACATCACTTTCCAAGTCAAACATGATGGCACAGTGGAAGTGACAAAC
>NZ_JALDVG010000001.1:264574-265539 GCF_023110055.1 Streptococcus oralis
GTTGGTGAGAAAGACTCTAAGGGTGAAGAAAACAAAGTTGCCACAAACGGTTCAACAGTAACTGTAACCGATAAAGACGATGACCTTCCACGTAAGATTACCTTCAGCAAGGTTAGCCTTGGTGGAACAGAAATCGCTGGTGCACAAATCAAGATTTACAAGGGCGACAAGGCAGAAGGCACAGCCGTAGAAAGCTGGACATCTGAAGCTGGTAAGTCTAAAGATCTCAACTTGGCTCCGGGCACTTACACCTTCCATGAGGAAGCAGCCCCAACTGGTTACCTCAAAGTAACGGACATCACTTTCCAAGTCAAACATGATGGCACTGTGGAAGTGACAAACGTTGGTGAGAAAGACTCTAAGGGTGAAGAAAACAAAGTTGCCACAAACGGTTCAACAGTAACTGTAACCGATAAAGATGATGACCTTCCACGTAAGATTACCTTCAGCAAGGTTAGCCTTGGTGGAACAGAAATCGCAGGTGCTCAAATCAAGATCTACAAAGGCGATAAGGCAGAAGGCACAGCCGTAGAAAGCTGGACATCTGAAGCTGGTAAGTCTAAAGATCTCAACTTGGCACCAGGTACTTACACCTTCCATGAGGAAGCCGCTCCAACTGGTTACCTCAAAGTAACGGACATCACTTTCCAAGTCAAACATGATGGCACAGTGGAAGTGACAAATGTTGGTGAGAAAGACTCTAAGGGTGAAGAAAACAAAGTCGTTACAAATGGCTCAACAGTAACTGTAACCGACAAAGACGATGACCTTCCACGTAAGATCACCTTCAGCAAGGTTAGCCTTGGTGGAACAGAAATCGCAGGTGCTCAAATCAAGATCTACAAAGGCGATAAGGCAGAAGGCACAGCCGTAGAAAGCTGGACATCTGAAGCTGGTAAGTCTAAAGATCTCAACTTGGCACCAGGTACTTACACCTTCCATGAGGAAGCCGCTCCAACTGGTTA
>NZ_JALDVG010000001.1:1119938-1233459 GCF_023110055.1 Streptococcus oralis
CTAGCACTCAATGAAGCAGATTGACTTGAACTTACCGATGCTGACTGACTAGCACTTGCAGATGCGGATTGACTCGAACTTACTGACGCGGACTCACTGGCACTCAATGAAGCGGACTGGCTGGAGCTTGCCGACGCGGATTGGCTCGAACTTACTGACGCGGATTGGCTCGAGCTTGCAGATGCAGACTGACTCGAGCTTACTGAGGCGGACTCACTCGCACTCACCGATGCGGACTGGCTTGCGCTGGCTGAAGCTGATCGACTTGCACTTGCTGAGGCTGATTGACTTGAGCTCACCGATGCGGACTTACTCGAACTTGCAGATGCAGACTGACTCGAACTTACCGATGCTGATTGGCTAGCGCTCGCTGAAACTGATCGACTTGCACTTGCAGATGCTGACTGGCTCGAACTTACCGACGCAGATTGACTAACGCTCGCTGACGCTGACTGGCTCGCACTCGCTGAAGCCGATTGACTAGCGCTGGCTGATGCAGATTCGCTTGAGCTCGCTGAAGCCGATTGACTTGAGCTTACTGAGGCTGACTCACTTGCGCTGGCTGAAGCGGATTCACTTGAGCTTGCCGATGCAGACTGGCTGGCGCTTGCTGAGGCTGATTGACTCGAACTTGCTGAAGCAGATTGACTGGCGCTCAATGAAGCGGACTGGCTAGCGCTTACTGAGGCTGATTGGCTTGAACTTACCGACGCAGATTGACTCGAGCTCGCTGAGGCTGATTGACTTGAGCTCACCGATGCAGACTGACTCGAGCTGGCTGACGCAGATTCACTTGCACTTACTGAGGCTGATTGGCTTGAGCTTACTGAGGCAGACTGACTTGCGCTCACTGAAGCTGACTGACTTGCACTTGCAGATGCAGATTGACTCGAACTCGCTGAAGCAGACTGACTTGCACTCAATGATGCTGATTCACTTGCGCTGGCTGAAGCGGATTGGCTTGAGCTTACGGACGCAGACTGGCTGGCACTCAATGAAGCAGATTGACTCGAGCTGACTGAAGCTGACTGACTTGCGCTCGCTGATGCCGATTGACTCGAACTCGCTGAAGCGGATTGGCTCGAACTTACCGATGCTGACTGACTTGCGCTCACTGAAGCTGATTGGCTCGCGCTGGCTGAAGCGGATTGACTGGCACTTACCGATGCAGATCGGCTTGAGCTTACTGAGGCAGACTGACTTGCACTCACTGACGCTGACTGACTAGCACTTGCAGATGCAGATTGACTCGAACTCGCTGAAGCAGACTGACTTGCACTCAATGATGCTGATTCACTTGCGCTCACTGAAGCGGATTGGCTTGAGCTTACGGACGCAGACTGGCTGGCACTTACTGATGCTGATTGACTCGCACTCGCTGAAGCGGACTGACTAGCACTTACTGATGCGGATTGACTTGCACTCACTGATGCGGATTGGCTCGAGCTTACTGAGGCGGACTCACTCGAACTCACTGAAGCGGACTCACTCGAACTCACTGAGGCTGATTGACTGGCGCTCACTGAAGCGGATTGGCTCGAACTTACTGATGCAGAGTGACTAGCGCTCACTGAAGCGGATTGGCTGACACTCGCTGAAGCTGATTGACTTGCACTTGCCGATGCTGATTGACTTGAGCTCACTGAAGCTGATTGGCTCGAACTTACTGATGCGGATTGACTTGAGCTCATTGACGCTGATCGGCTAGCACTCGCTGAAGCTGATTGGCTTGAGCTGACTGACGCGGATTGGCTCGAGCTTACTGATGCAGATTCACTTGCGCTCGCTGAGGCTGACTGACTCGAGCTTACTGATGCTGATCGACTAGCACTCGCTGAAGCCGATTGACTCGAGCTTACTGATGCTGATCGACTAGCACTTGCTGAAGCAGACTGGCTATTACTTACTGAAATTGACGCTTGATTTGGCGTAATTTGTCCATTAAACACATCTGAAACCAAACCATCTACTGTCGTACTAGCAGTCACTGGTCCACTTGGAAGTCGTCCTCCATTGCGATCATATACTTTCTTCAAGTCAGTTGCAGTAAAGGTTACACTGGTAGAACTCCCCGTTGCCTGTTTGGTAAATGTTTCACCTGCAATTGTTAAAGTAACTGTCCCACCTGGAGCAACCCCATCTACCGTAATCGCTTGATTTGAGAGCCCACCTTTTTCGTTAAGATATTGATTCTCTATCCTTGGCGTCTGAGGGCGCACAGTAAAGCTCACGTCAATTTCATCCGTACTTCCATCTGGATAAGTTACCACCGCTGTCAAAGTATGCCGACCAGCAGACAAATTCGTATTGGTTCCAGATTTCCAAGTATAGGTTGTTCTAGTTCCCTTAGTAATTCCTGTAGTAGGTAATTCTGGCGTCCCTGTAGCATTCGTAATATACTGATCAGCTTCACCAACAGAAACAGTCCCTGAATTGGCCGTTAGAGTAAAGTTTCGATTCACCTCAGCATTGATAGCTGGTTCGTACTTTTCAGACTGAGCATGGACTTCAAATTGAATTGCGGCAGGGTTGGCTGTTAAATCTTTTACAAGACCTACGTCAGTAGTATTTCCGCTAAAATTACCTTCCTGATCATAGGTGAAAACATAACGGGTCCACAAACTATTTACTGCTTGATTTTTTCCAACAGAACCCGTGATTGAAACGGTGAAAGGATTTGATGCTGTAGCATTTCCATCTTTGGCTAGTTTATTTGTCGGAACAATCATGCTGATACTCTGACCATTACTCGTAGTGAATGAGACAACAGTTGAAGTAGCCGGATAGGCCGCGGGAACAGCAGTAGGAACAAATTTTGCATGTTCAATTCGACCACTGTTATCAGTAAACTCAATGGTCGCAGAAAAATTTTCTTCTCGATAAATTTTAAATTTTTGTCCTTCTAGAACTGCGCCACCTGTAACGGTTATTTTCTGAAGTTCTGGCTTCTCTGTATCCATAGCAGCTCTGAAGCTAGCGGTATTTGAAGCTTTGGTCAAAGCTTGTCCGTTTCTGCTGTCACGAAGTCCAGAGTTGGCACGTAACACAGCATTTGCAATACTATTTCGAGCTTCTGTAGCTTTTTGTAGGATAGGGGCAAGGTCAGAAGCCTCCCCTTTCAAGGCTTCTGCTATCTCATTCTTCGCTAGACTAGCCTTGGCAATTGCCTCATCCGAGTTTGGAAGTCCCTGCGCTTGAGCTAGAAACTGCCCAATCTCAGCAAACAAGGCCTCTAATTTCTTCCGTTTTTCTTCACTTTGCTTTTCTGTCAAGGCTACAGAAGTCATAGTCAGACTCGATTCAGCCGTCACACCTTCATTCTTTACACGACCAGACTGACTTTGAGGCAAGGATTCTGTAGAAAAATCAACTGCTTTTAATTCTTTTGAAGGTTGTGATTCTTTCACCGTCTCCCGAGCTGACTCACTTGCTTGGTACTGACTTTGAACACCAACTGAAGCTCTCTCTGACAGACCACTATTCACTTGATTTTGTGTTCCAAGGGATTCACTTGAACTAGCAGTTACACTTTGACTGTTTGCCAAAGATTGACTAGTAGAAGCAGATTGGCTCATCGACTGACTCATACTAGATGAGCTTGAGGCACTGATGGACTGACTCGTAGAGGCAGATTGACTGGCGCTCTGCGAATTGAATTCTGACAATGACTGGCTTTGACTGGTAGACAAAGACAAGCTAGCAGCATCTTGATGATCCTGTGTCGTCCCTAGCACTACTGAATCTCTCGTCGCCAGGGTATCTTTTGATTCGACAGTCTTTTCAACAGCGACTGCATCATTGGCATAAACACGCGTTTGCGTCGCAGCAAAACCACCTAAGATCGTTCCCGTAGCTGCTATCCCTTTCAAGACATCCACGCCGGTCAACTTCTGACCTTCTTGCTTTTCAACCATTTCTGTCTTTACTTGGCTCGTATCCGCACTTCCACGCATCACCTTAAATAAGCCAAAAAGGGAAGTCGAGGCCCGTAGCCAATGCTTCCCTGATTTGATTAATTTGAACCGAGTTACACGGTCTGTTTCTCTATATTCACCCTTCTGGCGTCTAAAAAACATGTTCATCCCCTCAACTTGAAAAAGATCTATTCACCTATAAAATACTATCTTCTTATTATATACCAAATATACCGACAATTCAATATCTATAATATATCCTAAAGAAAGAAAATGATTTCAAAAATAACTTGATTTCAAATCTATTCTGTTTTTTCAATATAATTTTCATTTTATTGTTCTGTTAACATATTTTATTTATTTTTTAACCATTTCTATATGCTTTAAAAATTGAGCAAATAATTCCAATCACTCAGGGAATTGATTTTTATTCAAAATATAGAAAAAGTCCATGAATCAATAGCATCCACAGACTTTTAGGAGTAGAGTATTTAAAGGTAGTTTCACAAATGAACTAATGAGGCCGGTAGCCGAGGTAACTTTCTATCCTTTCCAACGAAAAAATCCACGAATCGAAAGCATTCGCGGACTTTTCTTACAACGCATTTAAGCAAAATGCCATACTAATTAATAGCCGTAATCTACGACACGAAGAGGCGAAAACGATTATTTTTCGCCGATGAATTAGTGAGGCAGGTTGCTAGCCCTCTCACTACCCGTTACAACGGAAAAATCCACGAATCGATAATATTCGTGGATTATTCCTAGTGAAGCGTTTAGGTAAGCCGATTTTACACTACGACACGGAGTTTGGCAAATCGATTCTATTTGCCAAACGTAGTTAGTGAGGCAGTTAGCTAGTTTGCTTCCTTTATGTTACGACGGCAAAACCCACGAATCGATACCATTCGTGGGTTTTACCTAGTGAAGCGTTTAGGTAAACCGCCATAGCGGTTACCGTTAAATGATAGCAACTTTGTGTTGCTAGTCATTTGTAACGATTTACATTTTTTCCTCCAACTCTACGTCTGGATACTTATCCGCAAACCAGCGGAGGGCAAAGTCATTTTCAAAGAGGAAGACTGGTTGGTCGAAACGGTCTTTGGCCAAGATATTGCGGCTTGAGGACATCCGTTCATCCAAGTCCTCAGGCTTGATCCAACGAACGGTCTTTTTACCCATCGGGCTCATGACTACTTCCGCATTGTATTCGCCTTCCATGCGGTGCTTAAAGACTTCAAACTGGAGTTGTCCGACAGCTCCTAGCATGTACTCACCAGTTTGGTAATTCTTGTAAAGCTGAATGGCTCCTTCTTGCACCAATTGTTCGATACCCTTGTGGAAGGATTTTTGTTTCATAACGTTCTTAGCAGAAACTTTCATGAAAATCTCAGGGGTAAAGGTTGGCAGTGGTTCAAACTCAAACTTGTTTTTTCCAACCGTCAAGGTGTCTCCAACCTGATAAGTACCGGTATCGTAAACCCCGATGATATCTCCTGCAACAGCGTTTGTCACATTCTCACGACTTTCCGCCATAAACTGGGTGACATTAGAAAGCTTGGCAGTCTTCCCAGTACGAGGCAGATTGACACTCATTCCTCGCTCAAACTCACCTGATACGATACGGACAAAGGCAATGCGGTCACGGTGACGAGGGTCCATGTTGGCTTGGATTTTAAAGACAAATCCTGAGAAATCCTTGTCATAAGGATCCACAATTTCGCCATCTGTTTTCTTGTGGCCATGTGGTTCTGGAGCAAACTCAAGGAAGGTCTCAAGGAAGGTCTGCACCCCAAAGTTGGTCAGGGCTGAACCAAAGAAGACTGGCGTCAGTTCTCCTGCAAGAATAGCTTCTTCTGAAAATTCATTTCCTGCTTCTTGCAACAGTTCGATATCGTCCTTAACTTGAGCATAGAAAGGATTGCTTCCAAAGAGCTTGTCTTCATCTTCTAGACTAGCAAAACGCTCATCCCCTTTATAGAGCTCCAAGCGTTGATTATAAAGGTCATACAAGCCTTCAAAGGCTTTCCCCATCCCGATTGGCCAGTTCATTGGATAACTCGCAATGCCAAGGACTTCTTCCAATTCTTGCAAGAGGTCCAGTGGCTCACGACCGTCACGGTCCAGCTTGTTCATAAAGGTAAAGACTGGAATGCCACGGTGCTTCACAACCTCAAACAATTTCTTGGTTTGGGCCTCGATACCCTTGGCAGAGTCCACGACCATGACCGCAGCATCCACCGCCATCAAGGTCCGATAGGTATCTTCTGAGAAGTCCTCGTGCCCTGGTGTGTCGAGGATATTCACGCGCTTGCCATCGTAGTCAAACTGCATAACAGATGAGGTGACCGAAATCCCACGTTGTTTCTCGATATCCATCCAGTCAGACTTGGCAAAAGTCCCTGTTTTCTTCCCTTTTACAGAACCAGCCTCACGAATCTCGCCCCCAAAGTAAAGCAACTGCTCAGTGATAGTTGTTTTTCCGGCATCCGGGTGGGAGATGATGGCAAAGGTACGGCGTTTCTTGATTTCTTCTTGAATAGTCATAAGTTCTCTTTCTTTGATTTTCTATTTTAGTTGTTTCAGTAGCTAAGAATAATTTTTACATTGGACTGTACTATTCCTTTCAACTCTCCATTATATCGGATTTTGGGGAGTTTTTCAATTGCTCATCTGACGAAAAGGCAAGCTAGAGCACAGATTGCGCCTGATTTCTCTTTTTCCACCGTTTCTTGAACAAGATATCAAAGAGAACCAGAGCCAGCGAAAGGATGACAGACACAAGAAGGTATTTTAACCACAAGGGAGCATCTGGAATAAAAGGTGTCTTGTTTAACAAACCATAATTTCCACCCGTCACCTGATTTACCCCAACTAGAAAGAGATTGAGAATAAAGGTATAGGCTACAATCATATATTTCTTGAGCAAGGTCTTGTCATAGTGATTCATCAAGTAGACCAAGGAATTCACTAGAAGGGCATAGTGCCCAATCAAAAATGAAAAACTGGTGATATGGGGGAAATCATAGGGATCAAAAACAGGGTAAACCAAAGCAAAGACTGCTCCACTTGCTCCTAAGAGGGCAAAATATTGCTTGCTCCGCCATTTATCTGGCAAGAAAACTACCGCAAACATGGCTAAACGGCAATGGTAAAATGGAAGGCTATTAGAAAATGGAATCCCAAATCCAACATACCAACTATATAGGGCAAGTAACTGGAGAATCTGAATCCCCTTAAACAAGCGGACAAATTTCGGATTTTTGTGATAAACAAGCGCTCCATAAATACAAAGCACTAATAGGAGCAGCATAATCCCATACCAAAAGAGGGAAATGGGAGGAGGAACCGTCTGAGATCTGGTGATAAATTGATGGAACATATTTCTATCCTAACTCTTATTTTTTCTATTCTCTAGTTTAACCATTATAGCGAATTAAAAGCGATTTTTCAATTTCTATTTCTTTTCAGTTTGGCTCCCTTATTTATAGGAAATTATGGTAAAATAGAACAGACTAAAAATCATCATTTCACGAAAGGATGCAAGATGAAAATTACGCAAGAAGAGGTAACACACGTTGCCAATCTTTCAAAATTAAAATTCTCTGAAGAAGAAACTGCTGCCTTTGCGACAACCTTGTCTAAAATTGTTGATATGGTTGAGTTGCTGGGCGAGGTCGACACAACTGGTGTCGCACCTACTACGACCATGGCTGACCGCAAGACCGTACTCCGCCCTGATGTGGCCGAAGAAGGAACAGACCGTGACCGCTTGTTTAAAAATGTACCCGAAAAAGAAAACTACTATATCAAGGTACCAGCTATCCTAGACGATGGAGGAGATGCCTAATGACTTTTAATAACAAAACGATTGAAGACTTGCACAACCTCCTTGTCTCTAAGGAAATTTCTGCAACTGAATTGACCCAAGCAACGCTTGAAGATATCAAGTCTCGCGAGACAGCTATCAACGCTTTTGTCACAATCGCTGAAGAGCAAGCCCTTGCTCAAGCTAAAGCCATTGACGAAGCTGGAATTGACGCTGACAATGTTCTTTCAGGAATTCCGCTCGCTGTTAAGGATAATATCTCTACCGACGGTATCCTCACAACCGCAGCCTCAAAAATGCTCTACAACTACGAGCCTATCTTTGATGCGACAGCCGTTGCCAATGCCAAAGCTAAGGGTATGATTGTTGTTGGGAAAACCAACATGGACGAGTTTGCCATGGGTGGATCAGGTGAGACTTCCCACTATGGTGCCACTAAAAATGCTTGGGACCACAGCAAGGTTCCTGGTGGTTCATCAAGCGGTTCTGCCGCAGCTGTAGCTTCTGGGCAAGTCCGCTTGTCACTTGGTTCTGATACTGGTGGTTCCATCCGCCAACCTGCCGCCTTCAACGGGATTGTTGGTCTCAAACCAACCTACGGAACGGTTTCTCGTTTCGGTCTCATTGCCTTTGGTAGCTCTCTAGACCAGATTGGACCTTTTGCTCCAACTGTTAAAGAAAATGCTCTCTTGCTCAATGCAATTGCTAGCGAAGATGCCAAAGACTCTACTTCTGCTCCTGTCCGCATTGCTGACTTTACTTCCAAAATCGGGCAAGACATCAAGGGAATGAAAATTGCTTTGCCTAAGGAATACCTTGGTGAAGGGATTGACCCAGAGGTTAAGGAAACCATTCTGAATGCCGCTAAACACTTTGAAAAACTTGGTGCCATCGTCGAAGAAGTCAGCCTTCCTCACTCTAAATACGGTGTTGCCGTTTACTATATTATCGCTTCATCTGAAGCTTCCTCAAACTTGCAACGCTTTGACGGTATCCGTTACGGCTACCGCGCAGATGATGCGACTAATCTTGATGAAATCTATGTAAACAGCCGTAGCCAAGGTTTCGGTGAAGAGGTAAAACGCCGTATCATGCTAGGTACTTTCAGCCTTTCATCAGGTTACTATGATGCCTACTATAAGAAAGCTGGTCAGGTCCGTACCCTCATCATCCAAGATTTCGAAAAAGTCTTTGCGGATTACGACTTGATTTTGGGACCAACTGCACCAAGCGTTGCCTATGACTTGGATTCACTCAACCACGATCCCGTTGCCATGTACTTGGCTGACCTTTTGACCATCCCAGTCAACTTAGCTGGTCTTCCAGGAATTTCTGTTCCTGCTGGATTTGCTCAAGGTCTACCAGTCGGTCTCCAATTGATCGGTCCTAAATACTCTGAGGAGACCATTTACCAAGCTGCTGCTGCCTTTGAAGCAACAACAGACTACCACAAACAACAACCTGTGATTTTTGGAGGTGATAACTAATGAACTTTGAAACAGTCATTGGACTTGAAGTCCACGTAGAGCTCAACACCAATTCAAAAATCTTCTCACCAACTTCTGCCCACTTTGGAAATGACCAAAATGCCAATACCAACGTGATTGACTGGTCTTTCCCAGGCGTACTACCAGTTCTCAATAAAGGTGTTGTCGATGCTGGTATCAAGGCTGCACTCGCTCTTAACATGGACATCCATAAGAAGATGCACTTTGACCGCAAGAACTACTTCTATCCTGACAATCCTAAAGCCTACCAAATTTCTCAGTTTGATGAGCCAATCGGCTACAACGGCTGGATTGAAGTGGAGCTAGAAGACGGTACGACCAAGAAAATCGGTATCGAACGCGCCCACTTGGAAGAAGACGCTGGTAAAAACACCCACGGTACAGATGGCTACTCTTATGTTGACCTCAACCGCCAAGGGGTGCCATTGATTGAGATTGTATCTGAAGCGGACATGCGTTCCCCAGAAGAAGCCTATGCTTATCTAACTGCCCTAAAGGAAGTCATCCAGTACGCTGGAATTTCTGATGTTAAGATGGAAGAAGGTTCCATGCGTGTGGATGCCAATATCTCCCTTCGTCCTTATGGTCAAGAAAAATTCGGTACCAAGACTGAGTTGAAAAACCTCAACTCCTTCTCAAACGTTCGTAAGGGTCTCGAATACGAAGTCCAACGCCAGGCTGAAATCCTTCGCTCAGGTGGTCAAATTCGCCAAGAAACACGTCGTTACGATGAAGCTAACAAGGCAACCATCCTCATGCGTGTTAAGGAAGGCGCTGCTGACTACCGCTACTTCCCAGAACCAGACCTACCCCTCTTTGAAATCTCAGATGAGTGGATTGAGGAAATGCGCACAGAATTGCCAGAGTTTCCAAAAGAACGCCGTGCTCGCTACGTATCTGACCTTGGCTTGTCAGACTACGATGCTAGTCAGTTGACTGCAAATAAGGTCACTTCTGACTTCTTTGAAAAAGCTGTTGCACTCGGTGGCGATGCCAAACAAGTTTCTAACTGGCTCCAAGGTGAAGTTGCTCAGTTCTTGAACGCCGAAGGTAAAACACTAGAACAAATCGAATTGACACCAGAAAACTTGGTAGAAATGATTGCCATCATCGAAGACGGCACGATCTCTTCTAAGATTGCCAAGAAAGTCTTTGTCCACCTAGCTAAAAATGGTGGTGGCGCGCGTGAATACGTGGAAAAAGCAGGTATGGTCCAAATCTCAGATCCAGATGTTCTGATTCCAATCATCCACCAAGTCTTTGCGGATAACGAAGCTGCCGTTGCCGACTTCAAGTCAGGCAAACGCAACGCAGACAAGGCCTTCACAGGATTCCTTATGAAAGCAACCAAAGGCCAAGCCAATCCACAAGTTGCCCTTAAACTCCTTGCACAGGAATTGGCGAAGTTGAAAGAAAGTGAGTAATTCGCTAGTAGTCATCCAGTAGTCTAGACAGCTACCTTTTCAATCATATAGTTAGGAGACACATGAAAAAGTTTTACGCTCTTTTAATGACCTGTTTATTACTTGTTTTTCTATCCGTGCCTCAAATCGTTGATGCGGGTGTCGGACATTCCAGAAGTGGAGGGAGCAGCCGCAGTAGCTCCAGAAGTAGCAGCCGCTCAAGTGGAGGTGGAAGTCGTTCTGGTGGCTCATCCTACCACTACTACCGCTCTGGATATGGATCATCCTCTGACAGTTCTGCTAGCTCTCCCTATTTAGGATTTATGTTCATATTAGTCGGAGGAATCATACTAGTTGTTATCGTCAAATCCTTGCAGAATAAGTCTGGAGATTCGAATTCAACCTACACTAGTAATGATTATCAAACGCTCCATCGTCGAGTTGAACACAACACACTGGCCATTAGTCGTGTGAAATATGGGGATCCAAACTTTGACGCGGAAGCCTTCACATCTTGGGTTAAGGAAGTCTACCTTAAATTGCAGGTTGCCTGGACTGAGAAAAATTGGAACTCTGTCCGCGCTTTGGAAAGTACCAGTCTCTACTCTCAACACAGTACCCAACTTGAGGACCATATTCGAGCTAAAACAACCAATGTTTTAGAGAAAGTTTGTATCGAAAATGTTCGCATCAAGGAATTCATTGAAAATCCTGACGGAAACGATACCTTAGTGGTGATCCTATCATCTACCTTGCGGGACTATGTCATTGACGATGAGAGTCGTCGTGTCATTGAAGGAGACCCTAAAAAAGATCTCTTCACCGTGTATCAATTAAACTTTATCCGTCAACACGGTAGCCAAACGCAAGCAGTCAATCCAGACGAAGTTGTGAGCGACCACTGTCCAAACTGTGGCGCCCCATTGAAAATCTCTGCAGTTAGCGAGTGCGACTACTGTGGTGCCAATCTCTCTCGCAGTCCAAACCAATGGGTACTGGATACCTATGATGTTGTGGATGAAGACGAGCTTTATAATTAGGAGGAATTATGGGATTTATACGTGCAGCCTTATCAGCAGGCTTAAATAGTTTTAATGATAGTAAATTCAAGGAAGCCATTGTCCTTCCAGATAATGTCTCTGGCGACGCCTTGGCCGTCAAAGGTCAATTACTCACAAAAGACCCAGATGGACGTTCTCGTCACAGCAATCAAAATACTGGACTTTTGTCAGATGGCAGTGTGGTTATCGTTCCTCAAGGTTATACCGCTCTTTTGGTAAACAACGGTACCTTCCTTGGTGAAGTCCTCGAAGCTGGTAGCCACGAATGGCAAGCTGGTGATAATGCCTGGCTCCTTGAAAAAGGTGGTTTGAAAGGCACTTGGGAAGACTTTAAAAACCGTTTCTCTTTCGGTGGACAAGTCATCACCCAACAGGAAATCATCTTTATCCGCATGCAACCTATTGCAGGTAATAAGTTCGGCACACAAAACGCGGTTGAATACTTCAGCGAACGTTACCAACAACTGCTTAACATCCGTTTCTATGGCTTGTTTGATGTAAAAATAGCAGATCCAGTCCTCTTCTACGTGAGCTCTGTTAGCCGTCAAATTACTGACGGACAGCCATTTACTCTCCAAGATGTAGCTCAAGGAACGCTCCGTCAAAATATCGCACCGAAAATCGCGATTGCCATTGCCAAATATACCAACGAAAACAAGGTTGATATCTATAGCCTCAATGCCAACCAAGACACCTTTAACGAACTCGCTAAACAAGAGGTCAACAAGGTTTGGACAGGCCTCTACGGGATTGAAGCAACTAATATCTTGCTTGAAGACCTCAGCTACGACCAAGAAAGTCTTGATATCGTTCGTAAGCTTGATAGTGAGCTCGTGGCAATGAAGTACAACACGATTGAAATCGAAGAACGCCGTGCTCGAAACGAAGCGCTTATTGCTGCAGCTGCAAACGAAGGGAATGGCAATGGGATGAACATGTTTATGGGCATGAATCTTGGCCAAACTCTCGGTGGTCAATTAAGCCAACAAGTCCAAAATCAAGCACCGGCTCAAAATACTGGACAAACTGCCAGCAAGAATTTTTACATCGAAGTCGATGGAAAATACGTCCTCGTTACTAAAGACGAAGATGGAAATATCGTACCAGTCAACTAATTAAGCTCCTTCTGACATTTGAGTAATGTTGTCTTTTATGGTACAATAAAGAGTAAATTATTTTATTAAAGAGGTAAAAACATGATTGAAGCAAGTAAATTAAAGGCTGGTATGACCTTTGAAACAGCTGACGGAAAATTGATCCGCGTTTTGGAAGCTAGCCACCACAAACCAGGTAAAGGAAACACCATCATGCGTATGAAATTGCGTGATGTCCGTACTGGTTCTACATTTGACACAAGCTACCGTCCAGAGGAAAAATTTGAACAAGCTATCATCGAGACTGTCCCAGCTCAATACTTGTACAAAATGGATGACACAGCCTACTTCATGAACACAGAAACTTACGACCAATACGAAATCCCTGTAGTCAACGTTGAAAACGAATTGCTTTACATCCTTGAAAACTCTGATGTGAAGATCCAATTCTACGGAACTGAAGTGATTGGTGTTACCGTTCCTACTACTGTCGAATTGACAGTTGCAGAAACTCAACCATCTATCAAAGGTGCTACTGTTACAGGTTCTGGTAAACCAGCAACGATGGAAACTGGACTTGTCGTAAACGTTCCAGACTTCATCGAAGCAGGACAAAAACTCGTTATCAACACTGCAGAAGGAACTTACGTTTCTCGTGCCTAATCTCTAGAAAGAGGTCATTCTATGGGAATTGAAGAACAACTTGGCGAAATCGTTATCGCCCCACGTGTACTTGAAAAAATCATTGCTATTGCTACTGCAAAAGTAGAGGGTGTTCACTCTTTTTCAAACAAATCAGTATCTGACACCCTTTCAAAACTTTCACTCGGCCGTGGTGTTTATCTAAAAAACGTTGACGAAGAGCTCACAGCAGATATCTATCTCTACCTTGAGTACGGAGTAAAAGTTCCTAAGGTAGCTGTTGCTATCCAGAAAGCTGTCAAAGATGCCGTTCGTAATATGGCTGATGTAGAACTCGCTGCTATCAATATTCACGTTGCAGGTATCGTTCCAGATAAAACACCAAAACCAGAATTGAAAGATCTATTTGACGAGGACTTCCTCAATGACTAGTCCACTATTAGAATCTAGACGCCAACTCCGTAAATGCGCTTTTCAAGCTCTCATGAGTCTTGAATTCGGTACGGATGTCGAAACTGCTTGTCGTTTCGCCTATACTCATGATCGTGAAGATACGGATGTGCAACTTCCAGCCTTTTTGACAGAGCTAGTTTCTGGTGTTCAGGCTAAAAAGGAAGAACTAGACAAGCAAATCACACAGCATTTAAAAGCAGGTTGGACCATCGAGCGGTTAACACTCGTGGAGAGAAACCTCCTTCGCTTGGGAGTCTTTGAAATCACCTCATTCGACACCCCACAGCTGGTTGCGGTTAATGAAGCTATCGAGCTTGCAAAGGACTTCTCAGATCAAAAATCTGCCCGTTTTATCAACGGACTGCTCAGCCAGTTTGTAACAGAAGAACAGTAAAAAGAAAAAGTGTTTGACAATTATCAAACACTTTTTTCTTTGCCTCCTACTATCTAAAAAAATGATAATAGATATAATTATAAACAAAAATCCAGATGGGTTTTACATAAATAAGGAAGTTGAAAAAACTATGGCACAGGATGGTAATTTTTAAGTTCTTTGTCCAACGGTAGACAAGGGCATAGAAAAGACCGCCTAAACTATAAATAATCAAACTGATAGGATCTCGGTGAGTTAGGATCAAATGACTAAGTCCAAAGATAAGAGCAGATAGGATAACATCCAGATAGTACTTGGACTGGGGAAAGAAGGTATTCATAAAGTACCCTCTATGAATCAGTTCCTCTAATATAGGTCCGACGATTACTGTTAAACTAAAACTGAGAATAGTTGATAGAAAAGTTGGTTGCCCATTGGAGTATAGAATCGAAAGAAGGTCTTGAAAGATATACTTGTTATCAATTAGGTGATGAAACTGTAACTGAAAAGCATCCACCAATTGACGATCAAAATAAGTAGCCACTAGACCAACTACAAGGTAAAAGAATCTTGACTTCTTTGAACCCTTTTTTTCAAAAATATAGAGCATCTCTTTCTTTTTGAGCCAGTAGATAAATAATAGCAAAAGAGCTATTACTTCAACTGTTAAAAAGATAGAATAGCCATCTATCCCCCATCCTAAAAACTTAGTTAGATGCATAATCCCTAACTCAGGTAGATAAACCGATAGAAATACCAGTGATGTATAGACTCCCAAATGCCCTAGTTTTTTCATACTTACCCCTTTAAATTATTAGACTATTAAGGTATAATTCCGTTACTATAACCAGTCATTCTATTACGTATTGTACTCCATTCTGTCGCCAAACTATATGCATATGGCGAAGCCCAATGTCTATCATAAACTAACCAAATCATGCCACCACCTGAAACTTGCTCTAAGTCCTCAGATGAAAGAACTGTAAATGTATCTGTACCTGTCCTATCAAGTACTTCCTTAAAATAATTTTTTATAAGCTTACATCTACAGTATACATCTTTTTTGTCTTTTTTATAGTCTATCTCTTAAACTGTCAATTTTTTATCCTAAACGGCAGCTTTACTCATCGAGAAATAAGAAATTGATAAAAGAGATTTCTCCATCTTCCCATTAAATCATAACCACCCGTCTAACGGGTGGTTTGCACCAGGGCTATAAGCCCAAATCACCAGCCAGCGCCTAAAGGCGCTGGCTTTCACGTTGTTCAAGCCTCATTGCTCTTGACTCGTCACTTGCCTCTTAAAGAGGCTTTAGTATTACTTACCACTATCCCTAAAGGGATCCTCATATTCTTTTACACTTAATTTATCTAGTGCTATATCATGCTTTTCCTGTTCTTGAATATATTTCTTAATTGTGGCTTCATTAAGTCCTACTGTACTCACGTAGTAACCTTCCGCCCAGAAATGCCGGTTGCCAAACTTATACTTGAGGTTGGCGTGTTTGTCAAACATCATGAGTGCACTTTTGCCTTTTAAATACCCCATAAAACTTGAAACACTTATCCTTGGTGGAATACTTACTAACATATGTACATGATCAGGCATTAAGTGGCCTTCGATAATCTCAACACCTTTATAACTACATAATCGGCGAAATATTTCTCCCAAACTGCTCCGATATTGATTATAAATGACTTTTCGTCTATACTTTGGGTGAACACAATGTGATATTTACACATCCACTTTGTGTGGGATAAACTATGTGCCTTTTGTGCCATATTTTTCTCCTTTCGCTTTACAATTGGCTTGAACACCTTTATTGTATCGCGTTTGGAGTTTTTTGGTATAACCTTCGACGCACACCCGCATAGCGGGTGGTTTATTTGTCTCGCACCTAACGGAGCGAGACGGACTAATAGTCACATAATTAGAAAAAGTGTTTGACAATTATCAAACACTTTTTTCTTTACTTCCTACTATCTAAAAATCAAATAATAAATATAAAATAAGATTGACGGAGCATAGGGAATTGCATTATAGAAACTATGACAAAAAATGGTAAACCGAAGACTACCCGTAACTCGATAAACAACTGCAAATAGAAGACCAAGAATACTATAAATGATGAGACTGATGGGGTCACGATGGGATAGAACTAAGTGACTGAGCCCGAAGATGAAAGAAGACAAGATCACATCCAAATAAAACTCCGACTTCGGAAAGAAGGTATTCATAAAATAACCTCTATAGATTGTCTCCTCAACAACAGGTACAATCGAAATGTTAAAGATTAAAAATACAAGACTTGATAGAGTCGTTTCTCTTCCGTTTAAGTAAAGTTCTGAAAGAAGATCTTGGAAAATAAAGCTATTGTCAATCAATCGAATATTCTGCATTCTAAATCCATTTAAAAAAGAATAGATAAGAAAGCAAGCCACTAGGAAAGCGAGATAAGACCAGCGCCAACTCTTTTTCTCAAAGATAAAGAGCATCTTCTTCTTTTTCAACCACAAAACGAATAAAAAGAAAATAAGCAACACTTCTCCAACTAGGAAGATTATATAGCTGTCCATTCCTAAACCGAAGATCCTAGCTAGAGTTATAGCTCCTAATGGCGTTAAATAAATGTACAGGAACATTAAAATCATACAGATTCCTAAATGTATTGTCTTTTTCATTCTTTCTCTCCTAATGGTAAACTCTCTATTAGGGGAATATAGAGGATATACTATTGATTTGTTTTTCTTATTTATCTAGAGTATTCATGTTTATCCATGCTCTATTATCAAAATAGCTAGAACAAATTGTTCTAGCTTTTAAATTTTCTTAGTATTTTCTAAAGCGTTGGTAACGTTCTTCGATAAGTTGGTCGAGTGGTAGTTCTTGCAACCTATCTAGTTCTGCACGCAATTCATTTTTAACGCAACTTAGCAGTTCTTTACTTGATAGCCCTGCTTCTGAGATTACCTTGTCTACGATTCCCATTTCTAGAAGTTCATGCGAAGTGATTTTCATCAATTCCGCTGCTTCCATAGCACGACTTCCATCCTTCCAAAGGATAGAGGCAAATCCTTCCGGGCTAAGTACGGCGTAGATTGAGTTTTCTAACATCCAGACACGGTTAGCTACGGCTAGAGCTAGGGCCCCACCAGATCCACCTTCACCGATAATAATCGCGATGATTGGAACCTTGAGATCACTCATTTCCATCAGGTTTCGGGCGATTGCTTCACCTTGTCCACGTTCCTCGGCTCCAACACCTGGGTAAGCACCCGCCGTATTGATAAAGGTCACAACTGGACGACCAAACTTTTCTGCCTGTTTCATCAAGCGTAAGGCCTTACGATAACCTTCTGGATGAGGTTGCCCGAAATTCCGTTTGAGGTTGTCATGAAGACTCTTCCCCTTTTGGATACCAACGACAGTTACTGCTTGGTCACCTAACCAACCAATTCCACCGATGACCGCACCATCATCACGGAAAGAGCGATCTCCATGCAATTCGATAAACTCGTCAAAGATTCCATTGGCAAAATCAAGTGCGGTCAAGCGACTCTGCTCGCGTGCCTCTCTGACTATTTTTGCAATATTCATCCGCGACTTCCTCCATGCAATCTTACTAATTTAGCAATTGTTTCAGGCAATTCTCTCCGTTTGACAATTGCATCAACAAATCCATGTTCAAGCAAAAATTCTGCCTTTTGGAAGTCATCCGGCAAGGTCTCACGAACTGTATTTTCGATAACACGACGCCCAGCAAAACCAACCAAACTCTGTGGCTCCGCTAGGATAATATCACCTTCCATAGCAAAAGAAGCGGTCACCCCACCTGTTGTCGGATCGGTTAAAATAGTTAGGTAAAAAAGTCCTGCCTTGGAATGACGTTGAACTGCCGCAGAAATCTTAGCCATCTGCATCAAGCTCATGATTCCTTCTTGCATACGGGCTCCACCAGAAGCTGTGAAGAGAACGACTGGCAAGTTTTCTACCGTTGCATACTCAAACAAGCGCGTGATTTTTTCACCCACAACTGTTCCCATAGAAGCCATGATAAAGTTAGAATCCATGATCCCAAGGGCAACTTTTTGTCCCTTGATGCTAGCTGTACCAGTTAGTACGGCTTCATCCAAACCTGTCTTTTCACGCATTGTTGCAAGTTTTTTCTGGTAGCCAGGAAAGTTTAATGGATCTTGAGTTTCAATACCTGTAAACATCTCCACAAAGCTACCAGAATCAATCGTCAAATCCAAGCGTTCCTGAGCTGAAATACGGAAAGTATAGCTACAATGGGGACAAATTCGTTCGCTTCCAAGATCCTTTTGGTAAATGGTGTGTTTACAACCAGGACACTGGGAGAAGAGTTCATCCGGAACCTCAGGCTTGGCTTGTGGTTTCTGCCTTACGGAACGGTTAGGGTTGATCCGAATATACTTATCCTTTTTACTAAATAGAGCCATAACTCCCCCTTTTAGTTCTCATACTGTTTGAAAGTCTATTCTTTTTCTTGGTATTTTGGCAAGAAAGTTTCCATCAAGAAGGAAGTATCGTAGTCACCAGCGATAACTCGGCGGTCTGAAATCAGATCCAACTGGAAGTCTGCATTGGTTTGCACTCCTTCAATATCAAGTTCATAAAGTGCCCGTTGCATCTTCATAAGAGCATCAAAACGATTCTCCCCATGAACAATGATTTTGGCAATCATACTATCATAGTAAGGGGGAATGGTATAGCCTGGATAAACTGCTGAGTCCACGCGCAAGCCAACTCCACCACTTGGTAGATAGAGATTGGTAATTTTCCCTGGGCTTGGAGCAAAGTTAAATGCTGGATTTTCTGCATTGATCCGGCACTCGATAGCATGGCCTCGTAGGACGATATCTTCTTGTTTGAAAGGTAAAGGTTGCCCGGCAGCAATGCGGATCTGTTCTTTCACGATATCAACACCTGAAACAAACTCTGTGACTGGGTGTTCAACTTGCACACGAGTATTCATTTCCATGAAGTAGAAATTGCCACTGGCTTCATCGAGAAGAAATTCAATCGTCCCTGCATTTTCATAGCCTACAGACTCTGCTGCACGAACGGCTGCAGCACCAATTTCATTACGAAGGGTTTTACCAATCGCAATGGATGGGCTTTCTTCTAAAACCTTTTGGTTATTTCGTTGAAGAGAACAATCCCGTTCTCCTAGGTGGATGACGTGTCCCTCTTGGTCAGCAAGGATTTGGACCTCGATATGGCGAGCTGGATAAATCACACGTTCAAGATACATAGCGCCATTCCCAAAATTGGCCTTGGCTTCACTGGATGCTGTTTCAAAGGCTGCGACCAAGTCTTCTGCCTTTTCAACCTTACGAATCCCTTTTCCACCACCACCTGCCGATGCCTTAAGCATGACTGGATAGCCAATTTTTTCTGCAACTGCAAGCGCCTCTTCAGCCGTGTGAACTTCACCATCAGATCCTGGGATAACTGGAACTCCAGCCTTGATCATTTGCTCACGCGCATTGATCTTATCTCCCATGGTATCCATTACTGCCCCAGAAGGACCGATGAACTTAATCCCCACTTCATCACACATCGTGGCAAACTTGGAGTTTTCGCTAAGAAAACCAAAACCTGGGTGGATGGCTTCTGCTTCAGTCAAGACTGCAGCAGATAAAATAGCGTTGATATTGAGATAAGATTCTGTCGCTTTACCAGGTCCGATACAGATAGCTTCATCCGCTAGGAGTGTGTGAAGAGCTTCCTTATCAGCAGTTGAATAAACTGCCACGGTCGCAATGCCCAATTCACGCGCAGCTCGAATAATGCGAACCGCAATCTCACCACGGTTGGCAATCAAAATTTTACGAAACATGGAGAACCTCCT
The DNA here is from genome assembly GCF_023110055.1 of Streptococcus oralis. Classification (GTDB taxonomy): domain Bacteria; phylum Bacillota; class Bacilli; order Lactobacillales; family Streptococcaceae; genus Streptococcus; species Streptococcus oralis_BY. Next base: position 1,140,091 of record NZ_JALDVG010000001.1, read on the forward strand.
TAGTTTCCAATTGCAAAGGTAAGAGTACCACTCGCTGCAAGCTTACCATCTACTTCAGCCTTTGCTTCAACCACAGCAATCGTACCACGACGTTTGACAAAAGTAGCCGTCATGACTAATTGGTCACCTGGTACAACTTGCTTCTTGAACTTAACCTTGTCCATGCCAGCATAGAAGACCAGTTTTCCTTTATTTTCAGGTTTGGACAATTCCAAGACACCAGCAGTCTGAGCCAAGGCTTCCATGATAAGAACACCTGGCATGACTGGGTATTGTGGAAAATGACCATTGAAGAAAGGTTCGTTGATGGTCACATTTTTAATGGCAACAATGGTATCCTCGCTCACTTCCAAGACACGATCCACTAGGAGCATGGGGTAGCGATGGGGTAGAGCTTCTTTGATTCCTTGAATATCGATCATTTGATACGTACCAATCCTTTACCGAACTCAACCATTTCTTCATTTGAAACGAGAATTTCTGTCACCACACCATCCTTAGGTGCAGGAATTTCATTCATGACTTTCATGGCTTCGATGATCACCAAAGTCTGACCTTTTTTAACACTGTCTCCAACTGTGACAAAGGCAGGTTTATCTGGTCCAGCAGCCAAATAAGCCACCCCTACAAGTGGACTTTCAACAACATCACCCTCTGGAGCAACAGTCGTTTCAGCTGGTGCTGGTGCTTCTTCCACTGCACTCTCAACTGGAGTTGAAGGGGCAGAAACCACCGGACTTGCAACTACTGCAGTTGGCACTGGAGCAACTTGAGCTGGTGCTTCAGAAGCTATTCTTGCTTCATTCTTACTGAACTGCAATTCGTCCGTTCCGTTTTTATAAGAAAATTCTCTCAAACTTGATTGGTCAAATTGAGCCATCAAGTCCTTGATCTCATTTAAATTCATAATTATTTATTCTCCCAACGTTTGAAAGCAAGAACCGCATTGTGTCCACCAAAACCAAAAGTATTTGAAATAGCATAAGGGATTTCTTGCTCCAAGCCTTGTCCATAAACGACATTCGCTTCGATATAGTCTGATAACTCACTTGTTCCAGCTGTCATTGGTACATAGTTATGACGCATGGCTTCGATGGTAGCGATGGCTTCCACTGCTCCTGCAGCACCAAGCAAGTGTCCTGTGAAGGACTTAGTTGAAGATACAGGTACTTCTTTACCAAGAACAGCTACGATAGCACCACTTTCTCCTTTTTCATTAGCAGGAGTTGAAGTTCCGTGGGCATTGACGTAAGCCACTTGCTCTGGAGAAATTTCTGCTTCTTCCAAAGCCAACTTCATGGCCTTAATCGCACCTTGACCCTCTGGATGAGGTGAAGTCATATGGTAAGCATCACAGGTATTACCGTAGCCAACTACTTCAGCCAAGATAGTTGCGCCACGTTTTTCAGCATGTTCAAGACTTTCAAGAACCAACATACCTGAACCTTCTCCCATCACAAAACCATTACGGTCTTTGTCAAATGGGATAGAAGCACGAGTTGGATCCTCTGTAGTTGATAGGGCAGTCAACGCTTGGAAACCAGCGATGGCAAAAGGAGTGATAGATGATTCTGATCCACCAACTAACATGACATCTTGGAAACCAAACTTGATTGAACGGAAGGCATCTCCGATGGCATCATTTGATGAGGCACAGGCTGTATTGATTGATTTACAGATACCGTTTGCTCCGAAACGCATGGCAACATTTCCTGAAGCCATATTTGGCAAGGCTTTTGGAAGTGTCATTGGTTTAACGCGTTTTGGACCTTTTTCATGAAGACGGATAACCTGATCTTCGATTTCTTTAATTCCCCCAATACCAGAAGCCACGATGACACCAAAGCGATCCTTATCGATTGCTTCTACATCAAGATTTGCATTTGTCACCGCTTCTTGAGCCGCATACATGGCATACAAAGAATAGTTGTCAAAACGGTTGGTATCTTTTTTGACAAAGTATTTATCAAATGGGAAATCTTGAACTTCTGCCGCATTGTGCACAGCAAATTCGCTGTGATCAAATTTAGTGATTTCACCAATTCCGATTTTCCCAGTCTGCAAACTGTTCCAAAATTCTTCTGGAGTATTTCCGATAGGAGAGGTCAATCCGTACCCTGTTACTACAACTCGATTTAGTTTCATCTGTCTTACCTATATCTTTCCTTATTTTTTACATGCTAAGTCCGCCATCAACAGCGAGAACTTGTCCAGTCAAATAATCCTGTCCAGCCAGGAACACTGTAGCATCTGCGATATGTTCTGCTTGACCGAAATGTTTCATTGGGATTTGGGCCAATGTCGCTTCCTTGACCTTATCAGACAAAACAGCAGTCATATCTGACTCGATCATTCCTGGTGCAAGAGCATTTACGCGCACATTACGATTGGCAACTTCACGTGCTACTGACTTGGTAAAACCAATCAAACCTGCTTTAGAAGCTGCATAGTTGGCTTGTCCGATATTTCCCATCAAACCGACCACACTAGACATGTTGATAATCGCACCTTCACGTGCCTTGATCATCTGTTTCAAGACTGCTTGCGTCATGTTGAAAGCACCTGTCAAGTTGATCTTAATCACTTTTTCAAAGTCTTCTTCGGTCATCTTGAGCATAAGCGTATCCTGAGTGATCCCAGCATTGTTGACCAAGACATCAACAGAACCGAGTTCTGCAATCGCTTGATCTACCATACGCTTGGCATCTGCAAAGTCTGAAACATCACCTGAAATCGGTACTACTTTGACACCATAGTTTGAAAACTCAGCCAGCAATTCTTCTGAGATTGCTCCGCGACTATTCAAAACTACATTAGCGCCTAGTTGGGCAAATTTGTGAGCAATGGCAAGTCCGATACCACGACTTGAACCTGTTACAAAGACATTTTTATTTGTAAGTTGCATTCTATCTCTCCTGTTTCCTGTTGTATTTTGTGGGAGAAGGGATCATTAGTTTCCTAACAAAGCATCCAAGCTTGCTTGGTCTTCAACGTTAGCTAGCTGAGCTGTTTTATCGATTTTTTTGACAAAGCCTGATAGGACCTTTCCAGGACCAATTTCAATAAAGTTGGTTACCCCAGCATCCTGCATCACAGCAATACTTTCATAAAAACGAACAGGTTCTTTGACCTGACGCGTCAAAAGCTCTTGGATTCGATCTTTTTCCATAACAGCAGCTTCCGTATTGCCGACTAGTGGGCAAGTAAAATCAGAGAAACTCACTCCCTCAAGAGCTCCAGCTAGTTGCTGACTGGCTGGCTCAAGAAGGGCTGTATGGAAAGGACCCGATACATTTAAAGGAATCAATCGTTTAGCTCCTGCTTCCTGCAAGAGTTCAACTGCGCGGTCAACCGCAGCCACCTCGCCACCGATAACGATTTGGCTTGGGGTGTTGTAGTTAGCTGGAGTCACTACTCCAACTTTAGAGGCTGTTTCACAAGCTTCCTCAATCACTTCAACTGGAGTATTGAGAACCGCAACCATCTTCCCAGAGCCTGCAGGAGCAGCCTCTTCCATATAAGCACCGCGCTTAGCAACCAAGGCAACTGCATCCTCAAAGTCCAAGGCCCCACTTGCTACAAGAGCAGAATATTCCCCAAGAGACAATCCTGCTACCATATCTGGCTGGTAGCCTTTTTCTTTCAATAGTCGGTAAATAGCAACCGAAGTCGCTAAAATAGCTGGCTGCGTATAACGAGTCTGGTTTAACTTGGTTTCTTCCTTATCAATCAAGTCACGAAGGTCATAACCCAAAACCTGACTGGCTTGGTCAATTGTTTCCTTGACGATAGGATAGCGATCATAGAGATCACGCCCCATTCCTAGATACTGAGCACCTTGACCCGCAAATAGAAAGGCTGTTTTAGTCATTTCTTACAACTCCTGCCCAACGAGAGGCTTCTTCTTGAATTTTTTTGGCTGCACCATAGTGTAGATCTTTTAGGATTTCTTCGACAGTTTCCTCTTTAGAAACCAAACCAGCAATCTGACCTGCCATGACGGATCCACCTTCTACATCTCCATGAACAACGGCTTTAGCAAGAGCACCAGCTCCCATTTGCTCAAAGATTTCTAAATCTGGATCTTCTTGTTTAAAGGCATCCTTTTCAGCCTGTTCAAAGTCACGAGTCAACTGATTTTTAATGGCGCGAACAGCATGTCCAAAATGTTGGGCTGAAATAGTCGTATCGATATCACGCGCTTTTAAGATTTTTTCCTTGTATTTTGGATGAGCGTTAGATTCCTTAGCTACTACGAAACGCGTACCAACTTGAACAGCCTCTGCACCAAGCATAAAGCCTGCAGCGACACCTTCACCGTCGGCAATTCCTCCAGCTGCGATAACCGGAATTGAAACAGCTGCAGCAACTTGGCGAACCAAGGTCATGGTTGTTAATTTACCAATATGTCCACCGGCTTCCATTCCCTCTGCAATAACCGCATCTGCACCAATTTTTTCCATGCGTTTTGCCAAAGCAACACTTGGAACAACAGGAATAACTGTAATTCCTGCATCATGGAAACGAGTCATGTATTTACTTGGATTTCCTGCACCAGTTGTCACCACCTTGACCCCTTCTTCAATCACGAGATCAACGATGTCTTCTACAAAAGGTGACAAGAGCATGATGTTGACACCAAAAGGTTTGTCCGTAAGTGATTTGATTTTATCGATATTAGCCTTTACGACCTCTTTAGGTGCATTCCCACCACCGATGATCCCTAGACCACCAGCTTTTGATACTGCACCAGCCAAGTCACCATCCGCAACCCAGGCCATTCCTCCTTGAAAAATAGGATAATCAATGTTCAATAATTCTGTAATACGTGTTTTCATAGTGCCTCCATCATTCCTTGCTTACGTAATAGTTCGATGAGTTTATCATTTGAGTTTCAAACTATTACCTAAACAAGAGGGAGTGGGTTTCCCCTACTCCTTCTAGTAATATGTTAATTATTTTGTTTGCTCTTCAACGTAGGCAACCAAGTCACCAACTGTTTTCAAGTTATCTTCTGCTTCGATTTGGATATCGAAAGCATCTTCGATTTCAGAGATTACTTGGAACAAGTCCAATGAATCTGCATCCAAATCATCAAAAGTAGATTCAAGTGTTACTTCTGATGCGTCTTTCCCAAGTTCTTCAACGATAATTTCTTGTACTTTTTCAAATACTGCCATGATAGGACTCCTTTAAAATATAAAAAATTTATAACTATGTGTTTACCACATGATTACCTAGATTGTAAGAATGAGTGTGCCCCATGTCAAACCTCCACCGAAGCCTGATAGGAGAATCGTCTGGCTACCATCTAAATGAATCATGCCATTCTCCACACACTCTGAGAGCAAAATCGGGATACTTGCTGCACTGGTATTTCCATACTCCATCATATTGGCAGGAAGCTTGTCTCGGTCTACGCCGATCTTCTTAGCCATCTTATCCAAAATGCGGATATTTGCCTGATGAAGCAATAGATAATCCAATTCTGATGCTGCGATTGGACCATTTTCAATGGTTTCTTTGATCGATCTAGCGACATCACGATTTGCAAAATCAAAAACTGCTCGTCCATCCATCTTCAAAAAAGCAGGAACTGCTTCTTGATCTGAGAAAGGAGAAGCCAAAGCCGTTTGACCATAGGTCAAGCACTCGCTCCGAGAGCCATCCGTATAGAGACTCTCCACAAGGAAGTGTCGTGTTTCGCTCGCTTCCAAGAGAACCCCACCAGCACCATCCCCAAAGAGAACAGCTGTTGAACGATCTGACCAATCAACTGCCTTGGATAAGGTTTCAGCCCCGATAACAATCCCTTTTTTGAACTGTCCAGAACTTAAAAACTTTTCTGCAGTTGAGAGAGCGAATACAAAGCCACTGCAAGCTGCTGTCAGATCAAAGGCGAAAGCTCTGTGCGCTCCGATATTTGCCTGAACTCGAGCTGCTGTGGAAGGCATCATCGAGTCTGGGGTAATCGTCGCTACAATGATAAAATCAATCTGATCCGCTGTTAAGCTCCCTTTAGCCAACAAGCTCTTAGCTACTTCTGTTGCCAAGTCACTTGTAGACTCTGTTTTTGAAATATGTCTCTGTTTAATTCCTGTCCGACTTGAAATCCACTCATCGCTTGTGTCCATGATTTGGGCTAAGTCATGATTAGTGACCACTTGCTCTGGAACATAATGAGCAACCTGGCTTATCTTTGCAAAAGCCATTATTTCAAATCCTCCAAAAATTGATAAAGGTTCGTTAAGCCTCTGCCCATGACTTCTTTTTCCTCAGGGCTCATGCCATCGATGATTTTTTCGACCATGGCCTTGTGGAATCGTTTATGAAGGCGGTGAACCAAACGACCTTTCTTTGTCAAATGCAGATAGACCACTCGACGGTCTTGGTCAGAACGAATACGCTCAATATAACCTTTTCTCTCCAGGTTATTCAAACTCGTCGTCACTGTTCCAAGAGTTACCATCAGTTCTTTTGAAACCTTACTTGGCGTTGCCTCTGGGAACTTCCCAATCACATCGATCGTGTGCATTTCTTTGATGGAGATGTCTTTGAATCGACTACCTCGTAAGCTAACCTCCTCAATCACAAGGACGTTATTAAAAATAGATGTTAGATAATCATTTACTTGTTGGTAGTCCAAATCGTTTCCCTCCCCCTCAAAAAGCTTTTATAATCAAAACATTTGATAAAAGAAGTATAACAAACTTCAAAAAATTGTGCAAGTATTTTTTCACATTCCTGTAAATTTTGGTCTTCTTCTTTCAGAATGTGCTCGAACCCCTTCTTTGAAATCTTCAGTTAGAGATAACGATTCTTGTAGTTTCAATTCTAATTCAGCATAATTCTGCCAATCCTTAAATTGACTTTCCCAAACTAACTTTTTAATCGCTGCGTATGAGTTTGCTGAACCTCTTCTTAATTTTTTCAGAACTTGTTCTCTTGTTTTTTCTAATTTGTCAACTTCACAAACACGGTATACCACGCCCCATTCTAGCGCTTTTTCAGCAGTCAAGGCTTCACCTGTCATAGCAAGTTGTGCAGCTCGTGTTACCCCGATGCTACGACTCAAGAGATGAATCCCACCAGCGTCTGGCGCCAAGCCCACTCCGACAAAGGCTTGGATAAATTTTGCCTTGTCAGTCGCTAAACAAAAATCAACTGCTACTGCCATATTTGCTGCAGCACCAGCAACCGCTCCATCTACTTCCATTAAAACAGGTTTTGGAATTTGCTTGATTTTAAAAGAAATTGTATTGACTAATTCTGCAATCTTATTCAAAGAAGGGATATCATCTTCGTCTACTGCGCGTTTCATCTCAACCAAGTCTCCTCCAACTGAAAAGACCTTCCCATTCGCATTAATCAAGATGAACTGCACAGCTTGATCCTGCTCCGCTAGAGTCAAAGCTTCTAAAATTTCCTCACACATTGGGATATGAAAACCATTTGCCACTTCGGGACGATTCAAAGTAATGATAGCAAGATCATCTACGATCTGATATAAGATATGATTCATAGCTTCTCCTTTTCTTTTATAAGGCAATAAAATTGTTTTATCATCAAAGTATACCTTTTTTTGGATAAAGAGGCAAGGAAAAACTAAAGGAAAGTGTCTCAGCTGATTATTCACCCATCATTTATGAGTGTGAGAGAAATTTTACACCCTTACTTTTAAACGGTTATCACTTTTCAGAATAAGTTAGTGTTTTCTTCTATTATAATAGGAAGTTATTTTCTTCATTGAAAAATGCCCCTCTTTCTGCTATAATCGTATAAAATACTTACTTGAGGAGTCCTTATGAAGGTTGTAAAATTTGGCGGAAGCTCGCTTGCCTCTGCTGGTCAGTTAGAAAAAGTCTTAAACATCGTTAAAAGTGATAAAGAACGCCGTTTTGTAGTCGTTTCTGCACCCGGCAAACGCAATGCTGAAGATACCAAGGTAACTGATGCCTTGATTAAATACTATCGCGACTATGTGGCTGGAAATGACATCAGTGCTAGCCAAAGCTGGATCATTGACCGTTATGCCGCTATGGTTAGTGAACTTGGGTTAAAACCTGCTGTTTTAGAAAAAATCTCTAAAAGTATTCGCGCCTTGGCTACTCTTCCTATAGATGACAATGAATTTCTCTATGATACCTTCCTAGCGGCTGGAGAAAATAACAATGCCAAATTGATTGCAGCCTACTTTAACCAAAACGGTATCGATGCACGCTATGTTCACCCAAGAGAAGCTGGGATCGTTGTCACAAGTGAACCTGGAAACGCACGTATCATTCCATCTAGTTATGATAAGATTGAAGGCTTGGCTGATAGCAACGAAGTCCTTGTCATCCCTGGTTTCTTTGGTGTGACTAAGGAAAATCAAATCTGTACTTTTTCACGTGGAGGTTCAGATATCACAGGTTCTATCATTGCAGCAGGTGTTAAGGCTGATCTCTATGAGAACTTTACAGACGTAGATGGTATCTTTGCTGCCCATCCTGGTATTATCCACCAACCACACTCCATTCCTGAATTAACCTACCGTGAAATGCGTGAGTTGGCTTACGCTGGATTTTCAGTTCTTCATGACGAAGCCCTTCTTCCTGCCTACCGAGGAAAAATTCCTCTTGTCATCAAGAATACCAACAACCCTGACCACCCAGGAACACGCATTGTTTTAGAACACAGTAGTGATAAATTCCCAGTAGTAGGGATTGCAGGTGACTCAGGATTCGTCAGCATCAACATGTCAAAATACCTCATGAACCGTGAAGTCGGGTTTGGTCGCAAGGTTCTGCAAATCCTTGAGGATCTCAATATCGGTTGGGAACACATGCCTACAGGTATCGACGATCTTTCAATCATCCTCCGCTCCCGCGAATTGACTCCTATCAAAGAAGAAGAAATTCTACGTCAACTCGTTCAAAAGGCTGAGGTGGACCATGCTGAAATCGAACATGACCTTTCCATCATTATGATTGTTGGAGAAAAGATGAAGAGTCATATCGGGGTAACTGCTACTGCAACACGGGCTTTGTCTGAGAATAAAATCAACATCCAGATGATGTCACAAGGTTCAAGCGAAGTTTCCATCATGTTTGTTGTCAATAAAGAGCAAGAGAAGGCCGCTATCAAGGCTCTCTATCATGCCTTTTTCGATGAAAGTAAGGAAGACTAATCATGGCCCAATCACTCAATCAAGTCATTGACCTCCAAACTACTGGGACATCTTACCTCTCTATCTCTGGAAAAGTTGGAAAATTTCTAGTTGGGGATCAAGCCTTAGAGTTTTATCCTGATGTCAATGTCGAACAATATATCCAAATCCCCTGGTCCAGCATTCAGCAAATCGGAGCCAACGTAAGTGGTCGCAAGATCAGCCGCCACTTTGAAGTCTTCACTGATCAAGGAAAATTTCTCTTTGCTTCAAAAGACTCTGGAGCTATCCTCAAAATCGCTCGGGAAAAATTAGGAAACGACAAGGTCGTGAAACTTCCGACTCTACTCCAGACCATTGGACAAAAACTTAAAAATCTATTTGCAAAAAAGTAGAAACTTTAGTATAATCATAGCAACGGATAAGTAGGTTATCCTCTTCTTTCAGAAAGTCTGCGGGTGTTGCGAGCAGATAGGAGGGATAGGTGAAATTCTACCGTTGTTCACAATTAAATACAGAATCAAGTGCACACCTGTGAAGTTGGATGGAACCGTGGCCCTGCCACTCCAACACTTTGTCAGGTGTGCTTTTTTTCATAAAGGAGTTCTTATGTTAGATATTAAACGTATTCGTACAGATTTTGATGCTGTCGCTGAAAAATTAGCTACACGTGGTGTAGATGCTGCTATCTTAAATGAGATGAAAGAAATCGATGCTAAACGTCGTGACATCTTGGTCAAGGTTGAAACTCTAAAAGCAGAACGTAACACAGTTTCTGCTGAGATTGCCCAAGCCAAGCGCAACAAGGAAAATGCCGATGACAAGATTGCTGCAATGCAAACCCTATCTGCTGAAGTCAAAGCCTTGGATGCTGAATTGGCAGAAATCGATGCTAAATTAACAGAATTTACCACTACTCTTCCAAACATCCCAGCTGACAGTGTTCCTGTTGGGGCTGATGAAGATGACAATGTGGAAGTCCGCCGTTGGGGTAGCCCACGCGAGTTTGACTTCGAACCAAAAGCTCACTGGGATCTTGGTGAAGACTTGGGTATCCTTGACTGGGAACGCGGTGGTAAGGTAACGGGCGCTCGTTTCCTCTTCTATAAAGGACTTGGGGCTCGTTTGGAACGGGCTATCTACAACTTCATGTTGGATGAGCATGGTAAAGAGGGCTATACCGAAGTCATCACACCATACATGGTTAACCATGACTCAATGTTTGGTACTGGTCAATATCCAAAATTTAAGGAAGACACTTTTGAATTGAAAGACACTAATTATGTCCTCATTCCTACAGCTGAAGTGCCTCTTACAAACTACTACCGTGATGAAATCCTTGACGGTAAAGACCTACCAATCTACTTTACCGCTATGAGTCCATCATTCCGTTCTGAGGCTGGTTCTGCAGGTCGTGATACACGTGGCTTGATTCGTTTGCACCAATTCCATAAGGTTGAAATGGTCAAATTTGCCAAACCAGAAGAATCTTACGAAGAATTGGAAAAAATGACAGCTAACGCTGAAAACATTCTTCAAAAACTCAACCTTCCATACCGTGTCGTTGCTCTCTCAACTGGAGATATGGGCTTCTCAGCTGCCAAAACTTACGACTTGGAAGTTTGGATTCCAGCCCAAAATACCTATCGTGAAATCTCAAGCTGTTCAAATACAGAAGATTTCCAAGCCCGTCGTGCCCAAATCCGTTACCGTGATGAAGCCGATGGCAAGGTGAAACTCCTTCACACCTTGAACGGTTCTGGACTTGCAGTTGGACGTACGGTTGCTGCTATTCTTGAAAACTACCAAAATGAAGATGGCTCTGTGACCATCCCTGAAGCTCTTCGTCCATATATGGGTGGCACTGAAGTTATCAAACCATAAAAATAAGGCCTAGCTATTTCTAGCTAGACCTTTTTTCGTAACCAAATCAGATAAGCAATCAAGACAAAGAGTAAAATGCTTAAACTAAGGAAAGTTTCCGCAAACACTAGATAATCTAAGATAGGCAGTTTTACAATTCCTTGAGCCATCTTGAGAGAGGTTGCTGAGATAATAGTTGGAAAGGTGAGAGCTGAGAAGGCTGGTTGAAATCCTTGTTTTAAAATATTGGGCAAGCGAGTCAAAACAAAGAAAAAGAAGGATTGAGATGCCAAAATCATGACGATCAAGAGCCAAATCGGTAGGCCTGCTCCTCCAACTCGAACTAGGGAAGCCAAGAGTAGAGAAAAGGGAGCACAGTAGATTCCTTCCTGTCCAAGCAAGGCTAGTGGAAGTGGATCTTTCTTTAAATCGCTATAAATAAGGGGATAGAGGTAGAAGGTCAAGACAAAACCAAAACTCAAGGTAGCATAGGCAATTTCAATGATTCCGACAAGAGGATAGGTCAAGGCTGCTACTGCTATCCCCACATAGAGTACCGTCCAGCTAGGAGTCGCATTGACCCTCCGACCTGGACAGGCAAATTTGATGGTAAAAGTAGCAATCAAAACCAAATCCAAGAGAAATGAAAACCACCAGATCCCTTGTGCTACCAAAGGAAGAGCAGGGAATACGCGAAAGACATAGGTCGACAAAATCATCCCAGCCATAGGAAAAGTGGCCATCCCAGATAAAAGAGGGGGCTTGGTCAATTCTTTCCTGGTTTCTTCCCAATTAAAAAGATGAAGAATCAGAAAGAAAATCCACAACACTAGACCAATCAGACTCAATAAATGCGACAGAACTGGCCAAGTATCTGCAATCAGATTTCCTGCACCTGCTAAACCCAATAAACAGCCAGAAAATACCAAGGGGAGTTTTTTCATGGCAACCTCCATTAATCATATTATTATTAGTATAGCATAAAAACGCTTAAATGAGAGCCTAAAAAATGAAGCCCGATTATTTCAGACTTCATTTTTTCTCAGATATGAATTAAGCATAAGGTTGCAATTCTGGGTTAATAGGCGTATTGGCTAGGTTGTTGGCATAGTTGCAAAGGCTGGCAAGACTAACACCGAGAACCACGTCCAAGGCATTTTGTTGCGTGTAGCCAGCTTCCAAAAATTCAGCCAAGGCTTCATCTCCTACACGTCCTTTGGTATTGATGACCGCCAAGGTAAACTTAGCTAGAGTATCTAGTTTAGGATCTGTTTCAATCGGAGTGCGGTTGCGAAGGGCTTGGAGAAGATCATCATTCATCTGGATTTGTTTGATTGAAAAGGCAGTATGACCAGCCACGCAGAAAGCACAACCATTGGTTACGGCAGCTGTGATTTGCACTACTTCGCGTTCCACTGGTGTTAAGCTATTGCGACGGTTGATGGCTCCGACAGTTCGGTAGGCTTCAAGCGCGGTTGGAGCATTGGCCAAGAGACCGATTAGGTTGGGAATATAGCCATTGTTATCTTTTTGTACTGTTTCAAGAACTTCTTTTACTTCTGCTGGTGCTGATTCTACTGTGTGGATGGTAAATGTTGTCATAAGAAACCTCTTTTCATTTTATTGTCATTTAGTCTATCATAGAATTTTCCCCTTGGATAATATATATTTTCAATCGCCTTGATAGGAAATGTTTATGAAATGAAAAAAACACACTAAAAGTGTGATTGGGTTAGTGTTTAAAATACTTTTTAGTCTCAGCAATAACGACTGGCGACAAGACTAAGAGGGCAATCAAGTTTGGTAAAGCCATCAAGGCATTGACGATGTCTGCGATAATCCAAACCATATCCAACTCGATAAATCCTCCCAACAAGACCATGACTACAAAGACTACACGATAGAGCCAGATAAAGCGGACACCAAAGAGAAACTCAAAACAGCGTTCTCCGTAGTAGTTCCATCCGAGAATCGTCGTAAAGGCAAAGAGTACAAGGAAGATGGTCAATAGGGCAGGTCCAAAGTGTGAAAAGACTGTTGAGAAAGCTGACTGGGTAAGCGCTACTCCATTCAAATCACCGCTCCAAACTCCAGTGACCAAGATTGTTAAACCAGTCAACGTACAGATAATGAGGGTATCAATAAAGGTTCCTGTCATGGAAATCAAGCCTTGCTCGACAGGCTCATTTGTCTTAGCTGCAGCCGCTGCAATGGGAGCAGAACCAAGACCAGATTCGTTAGAGAAGACTCCCCGCGCCACACCATTTTGGATAGCCATCCGAATACTGGCACCTGCAAAACCACCTACCGCAGCAGTTGGACTAAAGGCTGAAGTAAAGATGAGGGCAAGTGTGGCTGGGATTTTCTCGATATTAAAGAGAATAACTGTAAGAGTCCCTAAAATATAGACAATAGCCATAAAAGGAACCACTGCTGTCGAAACTTTTGATATGGATTTGAGGCCACCAAAGACGGCAATCCCTACAAAAATGGATAAAATCAGAGCTGTGATAGCTGGATCAACTTGGGCTGTATTTTGAATGGATTCTGTAATCGAATTGACTTGGGTAAAGGTACCAATCCCTAGAAGGGCTACCAATACACCCGCTAGGGCAAAGAAGATAGCAAGTGGACGCCACTTTTCTCCCATCCCCAAAAGGATGTAATGCATGGGTCCTCCAGCTACAGCTCCATTTGCATCCTTTGTGCGATATTTGATAGCTAGCAAGCCTTCGGCATACTTGGTCGCCATTCCAAAAAAGGCTGCCATCCACATCCAAAAGAGAGCCCCTGGTCCTCCAACCTTAATGGCTGTCGCGACTCCGATGATATTTCCCGTACCAACGGTGGCAGCTAGAGCTGTACAAAGAGCTGCAAAGCTCGACACATCACCATGTCCCTTGTCCTTGGTGAAAATTAACTGAAAAGCCTTAGGGAGACGAGCAACCTGCAAAAGGCCCAGTCGGATGGTCAAATAGATACCCGTTCCGACCAATAAGATCAAGAGGGGAGGCCCCCAAACGAAAGCATCAAGCGCTTTTAGCAACTCTAACATATCCTTCTCCTATCTTTCAACCCCAAAAGAAAGAGCACATGCAAGATACATGTACTCTGGAATGCTTAGATAAATGCCAAAAAGCGGTCTATCCTAGCTCTGTCCTTTTACCTGAGAGTTTGAGCAGTTGCCTGCCTTGCCCCTTCGGTGCCTTTACGGTCTCTCCAGAGTTCCGTCCATTTACAGTCATGGAAAACAAACCTTTCTCCACTTCTATTAAACTTCATTCGGTGTTGGTATTTTATTTTTTATTATTCTACAAGAAAAGTTAGCCATTGTCAATATATTCTATGAAAATTTTTGACTTTTCACTTCTTTTTTCAGAAAGAGTGAATCCTTCTTCTCTCTATCCTTTAAAGGTTACAATGGTGGCGCCACTGCCTCCAGAATTTTGTGGAGCATAGCCAAAACTCTTGACATGCTTGTTTCTTTGCAGGTATTTGGTGACGCCCTCACGGATGACTCCTGTTCCGATACCATGAATGATGTCTACCTGCGCCATGTTATTGAGCAGGGCTTGGTCGATAAAGGCGTCTAACTCATTCATAGCCTCTTCATACCGTTTGCCTCGGAGATCCAGTCTCGCTTGCGGACCACGACCAGAAGCACGTTTGATGACATTGACTTGTTTTTTCTTGACTGGGGCTTCTTGCTGAGCCTGAACAAGGTCAAATTCTTTCTCTTCCAAGGTCATCTTGATCAAACCAACTTGGGCTTCCCAGCGGCCGTCCTTAAGCTGATTGGTCAAGGTACCACGCTGACCATAACTGAGAACAATGATATCATCCCCAACCTTTGGAGCTCGTTTTTTCTTGGCCTTCTGAAGGACCTTGTTTTTAGACAAGTCAACTTTTTCAGGAGCTAGTTTTTTCAGCTCAGCCTTAGCTTCAATGATTTCATGGGGTTTGAGTTGAGACTTACTGTGGAGGTTCTTGAGAATCTGGTCACTCTCACTTAGAGCAAGTTCCACAATCTCGGCAGCTTGTTCACGCGCCTTGTTGAGCTCAGTTTCTTTTTCACGATTGAGTTCGTTATAGAGTTTTTTGAGTGCTCGATTCATCTTGAGGTTTTCTTGCTCCACCTCACGGATATTGTCCAAGCGTTTGCGACTTTCAAGCGTTTGCTCTTCCAATTGCTCAATGATACGGTTGACATCATTATCTTGATTGACCTGCTGGCTGGCATCTCCTACGATGACATCTGACAAGCCCAGGCGTTTGGCAATTTCAAAGGCATTGCTTCGACCAGGAACTCCCTGCATAAAGCGATAGGTCGGACGCAGGCTGGCTGTGTCAAACTCCATGCTGGCATTTTGCACAAAGGCTGTTTCGATACCGTAGGCCTTGAGTTCTGGATAGTGGGTCGTCGCCATGGTCTTGACCTGACGCAGACGAAGATCCTCCAGAATAGCCATAGCAAGGGCTGCTCCTTCCTGCGGGTCGGTACCTGCCCCGAGCTCATCTAGCAATAAGAGCGAGTGCTGATTGACCTTGCCAAGAATATCTACGATATTGGTCATGTGGCTAGAGAAGGTAGATAAGCTTTGCTCGATAGACTGCTCATCCCCAATATCTGCGAAGATTTCCTCAAAAACACCGACACGGCTTCCCTTATCAGCTAGAATGGGCAATCCAGATTGGGCCATGAGTTGAGTCAAGCCTAGGGTTTTGAGCATGATGGTCTTCCCACCCGTATTGGGACCTGTAATGACAATAGCCGTTAATTCCTTACCAAAATGTACATCGTTTGCAACAGCATTTTTGACCAAAGGATGGCGAACATGAAGGAGTTGAATCTCTTGATTCTCTGAAAGTTGAGGAACAACTGCTTGCATTTCTTGGATGAAACGTACCTTGGCACGAATCAGATCCAGATGGCCGATAATCCAAGCGTCATTAGCAATCTCTGCAGCATGAGGACGGACCCGTTCTGAGAGCTCCTGTAGGATACGAATCATCTCATAGCGTTCGTCTGCTCGCAGACTGGCGATTTCTTCGCTCAGCTTGACCACCTCACGTGGCTCGATATAGACCGTGTTTCCACTAGCAGAGATGTCGTGGACAACACCTGCAATCTTATTACGATAGGTGTTTTTGACAGGCAAAACCTGACGGCCATTTCTGCTAGCGATTATGCCTTCCGTCAACATCTGCGATTGTTGCTTGAGCAAGTCTTGCAAGACATCTCGAACTTGACTCTCGCTATCATGGATTTTTCGACGAATGCGTGCTAGTTCTTCGCTGGCAAAATTCTCGATAAATCCTGCATCATTTAGGGCTTGGAGACTCCCTTGCAAGTGTGGAAAATCATGCAGTTTCTCAAACCATCTCGCCAACTGCTCCAAGCGTACATTTTCAAGATTGGCATAAAAACTTTGCAACTCTCTGCTAGCAAGTAAGACCCGTTTGAGGAGCAGAAACTCCTCAATATTGAGGTCCGCCCCCATCTCCAGACGCTTGCAGACAGCTGATATCTCACGCGTCGCTAGAATGGTAAAGTGGGGTTGCTCCACAAATAGGGCTTGCATTTCCTCCATCTCTGTAAAGGCTTGCTTGATCTTATCCACCTTGGCAGTTGGAACCAAGCCTTTTAGCTCCTCTAGTCCTTGTTCTGTCAAGAGATGCGGTTCAAACAAGGCTTTGATTTTATTAAATTCTAAGGTTTCTAGTATTTTTGTATTCATATTTTTTCCTTGTATGCTGGTTTACAAGATTATAGCAACTAGGTGTTTTGACCTAGTCGTCCAATCTGTAAACAAAGGGCTAGGAAAAATCCCGCCCTTTTTATCCGATTAAATTTGTCACCCAGAGTTGTTTGATAAAGTTTGTCGTAAAAGGGACACTTTGGATGATGTGTTTGGCTACTGTACTTTTTTCGAGTGAATTTTGAATGATTGCCAGAGGCACTGTTGCAAGGATGGTCAGAGCCATTTGCAAGACAAATAAGGTTACCAATAGAGATAAAAGGCCTGATCCGATACGCAACCATTTGACATCGAGCTTTTTAGTTGGAATCAAGTGCAGGAACAAACCGATAAAACGTCCGATAGTGTAGCAAATACCAAAAACTAAAAGATAGGCTAGACCCGCATAAAAGACCTTGTCTAGATGAAACAGCTGGTCTGAAGGGAAGAAAAAGGTTCCCTGTCCTTCCTGAGGATTGGCATAAGGGACAAGCAAGTGGAAGTGGTCGCCCAGTGATTTATAAAACTGTCCCGCAACAAAGGCTGAAATCACTGCAACGAGGAAATAATAAACTTGCAGCACCAAACCTCTACGGTAGCCGATGTAAAAGCCCCAAGCCAGAACCAATAAGAGTAGGATTGAAATCATAGGGAGTCCTCAATCTTGCTCTGTTCTTGTTTGACAGCAATCAACTTGTGGCGGAGTTCTAACAACTCTTGCTCCTTGTCATCAAATTCAATCTCACGGTTGAGTTGTGTAGACAGACAATTAACCGCCAAAAGAAGCGCAATGGTTTCATCATCCGCCCCAGGCATTTGTTCTTTAATTGCTTGGTATTTTTCAGTCGCAACCTTGGCAATTTCCTCCATAAAGAGGTTGTCATGCTCGGTTGTCAAGGTTAATGTCTTTTTTCCGAATGTAAACTTATATCGATTTAGATTTGCCATAAAATTCACCTCACGATATTATACCAAATTTCGCTAACTTTGTCAGTTTTTACCAATTCTCCTGCTTTTGTGGTACAATAGAGACTATGGCAAGTATCACACTCACACCAAGTGAACAGGAAATTCAGAGCTTTTTAAGTCAGTATCAGAAGGCTCTCAGTCCTAGTAAAAATCCTTATATTCGCTATTTTTTTAGACTGCCTCAGGCAACAGTTTCCATCTATACTTCTGGAAAAGTCCTCCTGCAAGGCGAAGCTACTGAGCAATACGCCAGTTTCTTTGGCTACCAAGTTCAACAAGAAAACAGTGGACAAGATTTTCCTATGATTGGGACTGATGAGGTGGGAAATGGTTCCTACTTTGGTGGGCTTGCTGTCGTGGCTTCCTTCGTGACACCTGACCAGCATGCCTTCTTGCGAAAACTCGGTGTGGGGGATTCAAAAACCCTGACAGACCAAAAGATTCGTCAGATTGCCCCTATCCTCAAGGAAAAAATCCAGCACCAAGCGCTCCTCCTTTCACCGAGCAAGTACAACGAAGTTATCGGAGAGCGTTACAATGCTGTTTCTGTAAAAGTTGCCCTTCACAATCAGGCTATCTTTCTCCTCCTCCAAAAAGGAGTCCAGCCAGAAAAAATCGTGATTGATGCTTTTACAAGTCCTAAAAACTATGACAAGTACTTGGCGCAAGAAGCCAACCGTTTTCCAAATAAGATAACTTTGGAAGAAAAAGCTGAGGGCAAATACCTGGCTGTTGCGGTTAGCTCCATCATCGCGCGGGATCTCTTCCTCGAAAACTTGGAAAATCTAGGACGAGAACTAGGCTATCAACTGCCAAGTGGCGCTGGAACTGCATCTGATAAGGTTGCCAGTAAAATCCTTCAAGCCTATGGCATGAAAGGACTTCATTTCTGTGCCAAACTGCATTTTAAAAACACTGAAAAAGCAAAAAAACTTCTAGAAAGGTAAATTATGAATTTGTTTAAAACATTTATAAAAGAATGGGGAGTTTTCTTCCTGATTATCGCACTGGTCGGTCTTAGCCGTATCTTTCTTTGGAGCAATGTCCGTGTAGAAGGACACTCTATGGACCCTACCCTAGCCGACGGAGAAGTTCTCTTCGTTGTTAAACACCTCCCAATTGACCGCTTCGACATTGTGGTTGCGCATGAGGAAGACGGAAACAAAGACATTGTCAAAAGGGTCATCGGCATGCCTGGTGATACCATCCGCTACGAAAATGACAAACTCTTTATCAACGGTGAAGAAACGAATGAACCCTACCTAGCAGAATATCTCAACTTGTTCAAAACAGAAAAGTTGCAAAATACCTATACTGGCAAAGGATTTGAAGGCAATAAGGGAGTTTACTTTAGAGAACTTGCTCAAAAAGCACAAGCCTTTACGGTCGATGTCAATTCCAACACTAGCTTCAGCTTTACTGTCCCTCAAGGTGAGTACCTTCTCCTTGGTGACGATCGTTTAGTCTCTAGCGACAGCCGCCATGTCGGTACTTTCAAGGCCAGCGATATCAAAGGCGAAGCAAAATTCCGTTTCTGGCCACTTAACCGTATCGGAACTTTTTAAGATAAGGAAGAGGCCGAGAATGCTAAGTCTCAGCCTCTTTTTCTATTGCGAGAAGAAGGCCTTTTCGTCATCTAGCTTTTCAAAGTGGCCAAGAGACCAATTCTCACGAACTCATGTAAAGGAAACCTATGGAAGTTTATTTTTCAGGCACCATTGAACGCATTATTTTTGAAAATCCCAGTAATTTTTATCGCATCCTCCTCTTAGATATCGAAGATACCGATGTGGAGGACTTTGACGATTTTGAAATCATCGTTACAGGAACCATGGCGGACGTGATTGAAGGGGAAGACTACACTTTTTGGGGGCAAATTGTTCAGCACTCCAAGTATGGAGAACAGCTTCAGTTCAGCCGTTATGAGCGGGCAAAACCAACCAAAAATGGGCTGGTCAAGTACTTTTCCAGTAGCCATTTCAAGGGGATTGGTCTCAAAACGGCCAAAAAAATCGTGGATAGCTATGGTGACAATACCATAGACGAAATTCTGGAGCATCCTGAAAAGCTGGAAAGCATTGCTGGACTCTCTACCAAAAACCGTGAGGCTTTTGTCTCCACCCTCCGTCTCAACTATGGGACAGAAATGGTCTTGGCTAAACTTGCCAACTACGGCATTCCCAATAAACTAGCCTTTCAGATTCAAGACTTTTACAAGGAGGAAACTCTTGATGTGGTTGAAAATTATCCCTACCAGCTGGTCGAGGATATCAAAGGCTTGGGTTTTACCATCGCCGACCAATTAGCTGCCGAACTAGGCATCGAAAGTCAAGCTCCTGAACGCTTCCGTGCTGGCCTTGTCCACAGTCTCTTTCAAGGTTGTATGGATACGGGCGATACCTATATGGAGGCTCGAGATTTGCTGGAACAGACACTTACTCTCCTCGAGTCTTCCCGTCCCGTGGAACTCGATCCCAGCCAAGTAGCTCAGGAATTAGCTCATTTGATCGAAGAAGATAAAATCCAACAGGTAGATACCAAAATCTTTGATAACAGCCTCTTTTTCGCCGAAGAAGGCATCCGCAATAACTTGGTTCGTATCCTCGAAAAAGGAAAGCAAAAGAGTCATGATTTGGAAGCCATTCAAAAGCATATCGCTAGTGTTGAGGAAGAACTGGGTATCCAATACGATAGTATCCAAAAGCAAGCTATCTGTGACGCCATCCAGAACAAGGTCTTTATCCTGACAGGTGGACCTGGTACAGGTAAAACCACTGTTATCAATGGGATTATCGCTGTCTATGCACTTTTAGAAGGACTTGACCTCAGGAAAAAAAGCAGTCTGCCTATCCTTCTAGCAGCTCCAACTGGTCGAGCGGCTCGGCGCATGAATGAATTGACAGGTTTGCCTAGCGCGACCATACACCGTCATTTGGGGATGACGGGAGACGATGATACCAGTCATCTAGAAGATTATCTGGATGCCGACTTCATCATCGTGGATGAGTTTTCTATGGTGGATACTTGGCTAGCTAACCAACTCTTCTCCAACATCTCTTCAAATAGTAAAATTCTCATCGTGGGTGATAGCGACCAGTTACCTTCTGTCAGTCCTGGACAAGTCTTAGCTGACCTACTCCAGATTCAACTGATTCCGCAGACTCGCTTGGAACGGATTTACCGTCAGAGCGAAGAATCAACTATCGTTACCTTGGCGAGTCAAATTCGACAAGGCATCTTGCCAGCTGACTTTACCCAGAAAAAAGCTGACCGTTCCTACTTTGAAATCGCTAGTGGCCATATCCCAGCTACGATTGAGAAAATTCTTGGTGCTGCCCTCAGAAGTGGCATTCCGGCTCGTGATATTCAGGTGCTAGCGCCTATGTATCGAGGAACTGCTGGCATTGACGCCATCAACCAGCTCATGCAAGACCTGCTCAATCCACCACAAAAAGACCAACTCAGTTTTGAAGCTCCCAAATGCTTCTATCGCAAGGGTGACAAGGTCATTCACCTAGTCAATGACGCCGAAGTCAATGTCTTTAATGGAGACCTAGGCTACATCACAGATTTGATTCCTGGAAAATACACCGAGTCCAAACAAGACGAGATTGTCATTGATTTTGATGGAAATGAGGTCATCTACCCACGTAACGAATGGTACAAGATCCGCCTGGCTTATGCCATGAGTATTCATAAGTCGCAGGGGAGTGAGTTTCCCGTTGTCATCCTGCCTATTACCAGTGCCAGTAAGCGCATGCTGGAACGCAATCTCATCTACACAGCTATCACACGGGCCAAGAGCAAACTCATCCTTCTTGGCGAATTACAGGCATTTGACTATGCAGTTAAACATATCGGAACTGCCCGTAAGACCTATCTGATTGAGCGCTTCAGTGATCTAATTGAAAATAATATTGAAGAAAGTAAACAAGCCTTCTCTGAAACTGCCACAGCAAGTGACTCTGAACTCTCCTACATCCTCACCGAGGAAAACTGGTCTAGCATCCCAGCCATGATTGGGATTACAGATGCAGACTTAAAAGAGATTTTTGGAAAATAGTACAGCAGAAAGCCCACCTAGTCAGGTGGGCTCTTTTCTCTTTTAAGATTATTTTACTGTTGCAGTGCTTGTAATCAATTCAACAGCTTTTTTGATTGCGATATCGTGTTTCAACATGTCAGCTGAAAGCAAGTTTTGTACTTGTGCAACTTCCATGTTGTAGTCTGCTGCCAATTGCTCAATTTCTTTTTGGATTTCTTCTTCTGAAGCGTCAAATCCTTCAGCTTTGGCAACTGCTTCGATAACAAGGTTAGTCTTCGTACGTGACTCAGCTTCTGCTTCGTATTGTTTGTGAAGGTCTTCTTGAGTAGTTCCTGTGATTTGGAAGTACATGTCAGGGTTGATACCTTGACGTTGCAAGTTTCCAAGGAATTCATTTACTGAACGGTGAACTTCTTCGTGGATCATTTCTTCTGGAAGTTCTACGATTTCAGCGTTCTCTACAGCTTTATCGATTGCTGCACCTTCAACGGCATCTTTGTATGCTTCTTCTTTCGCAGCAGTCAATTCTTTGCGGTATTTTTCTTTCAATTCGTCAAGAGTTTCCACTTCTTCGTCGATATCTTTTGCAAGTTCATCGTCAAGAGCTGGAACTTCTTTAGCTTTTACTTCGTGGATAGTTGTTACGAATTTAGCTTCTTTACCTGCAAGGTCTTCAGCTTGGTAGTCTTCTGGGAATGTTACAACAACATCAACAGTTTCGCCAGCTGAGTGTCCAACCAATTGGTCTTCGAAACCAGGGATGAATTGACCTGATCCAAGTCCAAGTGAGAAGTTTTCACCTTTTCCACCGTCAAATTCAACACCGTCGATAGAACCAACGAAGTCAATCACAACAGTGTCGCCATTTTCAGCAGCGCCTTCTTTGATAACCAATTCAGCCAAGTTGTTGCGTTCGCGTTCGATACGTTCTTCAACGTCAGCGTCTGTAACTTCTTTTTCTACATCTACTGATACTTCAAGGTTTTTGTAGTCACCCAATTTCACTTCAGGTTTTGTCACGACTTCAGCTGTGATAACCCAGTCTTGACCTTTTTCCATTGAAGTCACGTCGATTTTTGGTTGTGCAACGACTTCAAGACCAGCTTCTTTTACTGCAGCTTCATAAGCGTTTGGCAAAAGAGCGTTCATTGCATCTTGATAAAGAGCTTCTTCACCAAATTTTTGGTCGAAGATAGGGCGTGGAAGGTGACCTTTACGGAAACCAGGAACGTTAAGAGTTTTCTTTACTGAGTTAAATACACGGTCCAATTCTGGTTTGATTTGGTCTTGAGAGATAGTGAAAGTCAAGACACCACGGTTTGTTTCTTTGTTTTCAAATGATACAGACATTCTGTCATTTCTCCTTAAAATTTTTAATACAGTCCATTATACCATATAATAGCGACTTTTTTCAAGTAATGAATGCGCTTTTCAATAGTGCTAGAGGTACTTGCTCGCTTCCTTGATACTAAGTTCAGCCATTCGTTTCCTATTTTTTTCAATAAAACGTGCTACCCATTCGGGATTGGTTTTAGAGTAGTCTCTTAGAGCCCAGCCGATGGCTTTGTTGATGAAAAATTCTGTCTGGTCCAGATTGTTGAGCAGGATCTTTTCCATCAGTTGGACATTTGTTTTCTCTTTCCTTAACAACTGGTGGTCAATAGCCACACGTCTCAACCAGATATTGTCTGATAGGCTCCATTTTAAAAGCACATCTTCAAGTTCCGGATGGTTAGCCACCAAACTTCCTACTACTCGATCTAGGATATCTACCGTGTCCCACCAAGACTTGGTCACGACCAGGCGCTCAAGCTTAGGCAAATCATCCTTCGTTAGATAAGACTGCATGGCTTTCAAATAGTTGGCAGCCACATATTGGTATTCTCTAGGCTCCTTTTCCCAGCAAGTGTCTACAAAATCCCAATCGATCATCTTTGTTTTTTTCGCTTCTGGAAAATACTTTTTATAGAGGGCATTTCTTTCAGGACCTGCAATACCTAGAAAGGGAAATTGATGGCGCATATAGGCTTCCATAGGCCCTGCTTTCTCAGGGTCTTTTGCTGCTTCTAGCTCCACAAGTAAATCTTCAAGACTCATCTAAAAGTCCTCCTGCCCGACCAAGTGGTGCTGAAAGGCATAGACCGCCGCCTGGGTGCGATCGCTGACCTCAAGTTTGGCAAGGATATTGGACACATGGGTCTTGACCGTCTTGAGAGAGATAAAGAGTTCATCTGCGATCCGCTGATTTTCGTAGCCCTTGGCGATGAGTTGAAGTACGTCTCGCTCACGCGCAGTCAGCTCCTCATGAAGCTCCATATGATTACGGTGGTATTCAACCTTCTTGCTGACCTCTTGTTCAATAGCCAGCTCTCCAGCAGCCACCTTACGAACGGCATGGAGCAGTTCGTCTGCACTAGAAGTCTTGAGCATATAACCTTTGGCACCCGCATTCAAGACTGGCATGATTTTTTCATTGTCCAAGTAAGAAGTTACAATCAAAATCTTGGCTTCAGGCCATTCATTGAGGATGGCTAAGGTCGCGTCAATCCCATTCATCTCAGGCATGACGATATCCATGACAATGACATCTGGACGCAGTTTCAAGGCCAACTCAATACCTTGAGCCCCATTGGCAGCCTCGCCCACAACTTCCACATCGTCTTGGAGATCAAAATAGCTTTTCAAGCCCAATCGAACCATTTCATGGTCATCTACCAGTAAAATTTTCATCTCTACTCCTTTATGATTCCTTGTCTAGCAGGGGAATACGGATATCAACCGCCAGTCCTTGCTTAGGTGCTGTCAAGAGTTGAACGGTTCCTGCCATATCTTCGACCCGCTCCTTGATATTTCGCAGTCCATAACTCAAGTCGTCTAAACTCCCTAACTGGAAACCAATCCCATTATCCACAACCTTCAGCTGCACTTCAACATCTGTCTGATAGAGGTAAACATCTAGGCAAGATGCCTGGGCATGGCGGAGGGTATTGCTAATCAACTCCTGCAAAATACGGAAGATATGTTCTTCGATCTTCTTAGGCAATTTAGACACATTGTGCTTGAGACTAACCTTGAGATCACTCTTGTCCTCAAGCTCTTTTAAGAGGATTTGAATCCCCTCAATCAAACTCTTCTCTTCCAACTCAACTGGTCGCAAATGCAAGAGCAAGACCCGCAAATCCTTTTGGGCGGTCTCTAGGATAGCTGCGACGCTTTGCAACTGGGTCTGCATCTTTTCTCTATCCAGCTTCAAAGCCTGCTGACTGACACCTGATAAAATCATATGGGCCGCAAACAACTCCTGACTAACTGTATCGTGCAAGTCACGTGCTATCCGCTTCCTTTCCTTCTCGATGATTGCTTCTTCCTTGACCAGGCTTTGATTTTCAGCCTTTTGAACAGCCTCTGTCAAGAGGTTAAGCTTGCCAGACAAGGACTTAAAACTAGCATCCAAGTCTGGATCTGCAAAGGCAACCACCTCTTTTCCTGCTAGCAGTCGCTTGAGATTGACTTGCATTTTTCTGCGAGAGACTTCTTCAATCACGCGCCAAAAGAGGACAAAAAAGAAGGTCATGGAAAGGCTAAAGACCAAGATCAAGAAGATGAGTTTCTCTGTTTTCTCGATATCTTGTAGCAAATAGGACCAGTCTAGTTCAAAAATATCAAGTAAACTATTAGCCAAAAAGAGGATAAAGAGGAAAGAAGTCAGACCGATTAACAGGTAGGATTGCTTTTTCATCCTCTGACCACCTCCACATCGCCAACCATAGTAGTTAGGAAAATCTTGACGCTCTTGTTACTCTTGAGATAGTCTCTGGTTTCCTGATGATAGTGTTCATTGCGGAGGGATCTCTTAGGCTGATGAAGGAAGGTAAGATCTCCATAGAGGCAGTTGACACTGAGACTGATTTCCACATCTACAGGTACGATAATCCTAGTCGTTCCGATCATCTTTCTAAGAATAATGACATTGTCATGATTGGTTAGGATAACTCTTTCCAAATGAATGGTATCCTTGCCCATGAGACGAAATAGATTGATATCGTCAAATTGACAGGTCTGGTGACTAGAGAAATGATGGAGATTGCCAAACCAAGGATTGCGTTCATTTTTAACCATCACCACCTCTTCAAAGACCAAGTCCGTATCCCCTCTTTCTTGATTCATCATCGGATAGAGAAGAAAGAGACTGTAGATAACTGCCACAAAGATAGCTAAAATCACAAAGGGATTGAGCATGACGATGAAAAAGAAAAGAATAGTCGCCACAAGGAGGAATACGTTGTTGCCCTCCTTACCTGTATAATAGCGGAGCAAGAGCAAAAAGAGGAATAGAATCAGCAGAAAACGCGAAAAATGCTCTGATACCATCAAAATCAGAGCTCCCGTCAATAGACAGGCTTCGATAAATAAAAAGATTTGAAATTTTTTCATAGCTGCATCCTCTCCCTTCTATTTTATCACAATTCAAAAAAGTCACCTCGGTCTGAGGATGGAAAAAGGAGATTGGACAGAAACCGCTCCTACAAACAAGGTTCTTTCAGCCCACCACAGTTGACAAAAGGCTACAAAAAAGGGCGGGGTTCCTTTCCCGACCTCTCTACTTCTGATCTTTAGCTTCTTTTAGTTTACCATAAAGAATATAGTCTACGTCTTGCAGATCCGCTATGGTAGCACAATTAAGGGCACACATAATCAAGCGCAGGTCTTCTTTCCAGCCTTGGACAATGCCAATCACCTCTTCGACGGAGTAGGTTTCAATCAACTCTAGAACGGTACGTGACAGTCCTACAGCCTTGGCACCAAAGACCAGGCACTTAATCATATCCAGCGGATTTCGAACCCCTCCGCTGACCAAGAGTTGGACCTTGTCTTTCCAGGTTTGGGCATTGAGAAGGGCTTGCATAGTAGACTGCCCCCATTGATTAAGGTAATCACGTTGACCACTGCGACGGTTTTCGATATAGGCAAAGCTGGTGCCACCACGACCCGACAGGTCAACCGTTCGAACACCCAGATCATAGGCTCTCTCAATGGTCTTCACATCCATCCCAAAGCCCACTTCCTTTAGAATAATAGGAACAGGGATCCGCTTGCTATAATCTGCTAGATGCGATTGCCAGCTTCGAAACTTTCTTTCTCCCTCTGGCATGAGTAATTCCTGCATGACATTGACGTGCACTTGGAGGAGAAGAGGATTCATCGCTTCTACAGTCTGAAGGCCTAACTCAACAGGCTTGTCCAATCCAATATTGCTTCCAAGGAGGAGATTTGGATGGCTAGTCTTGACAGAAAAAGAGTCATCTGTTGGATCTTTGAGGGCTGCGCTATAAGAGCCCGTCACAAACAAAATCCCACATGCTTCTGCCACCTGAGCCAGTTTTTGATTGATTTCTTTACCTTTGTCGCTCCCACCTGTCATGGCATTGATATAAAAAGGAAAGTCCCACTTTCGACCTGCAAACTCTGTAGACAAATCAATCTCATCCAGGTCATAAAGAGGCAGGGAAGAATGAATCAACTCCACCTCATCAAAGCTATTATAGGAACTTTTCTGCTCAAGGGCATAGCGGATATGCTCGTCCTTACGATTTGTCGTCATGTCCTATCCTTTCTTGGTATAAGAGCTCAATCCCCAGATCAGCCCAGCGATTTTTTATGGTTTCAGTTGATTGCTCATCAAAACTCAAGGCAATGCCACAGTCACCACCACCAGCGCCACTACTCTTGGCAACAGCCTGCAAATCTTGACTGGCTTCTTTCAACTGTCTCAGCGAAGGTGTGTATATATCTAGGCTCAAGCCTTCTAAAAGCTGACTGGCTGTTTCCACCTGCTCGATGATTTTTTCTGCATTCCCCTGCTCCAAGGCTTCTACCAAAGCAGCAACCGTTGCTTTTGAGGAACTTAAAAAATTCTGGTCTATGTTTCGCTTGATTTGCTGGACCATTTGACTCGATACGGCCACTTGCTTGGTCCATCCCACTAGGAAATCACATTCTAGAGCTGGTTGCACTTGTGAGATAGAAAAGCCCCAATCACGCTCCAAAACTGTCGCCAAATTTTCTTCTTTCAACCAAGCAGCTATCTTCTTTCGATCAAAAGACTGGTAGAGAACCAAATCCTCTGCCACAATACAGGCAAGGTCTCCCATAGAACCATTGTCGCCTCGCTTGAGCAAGACCGCGCTAGCCAGCTTGAACATGAGTTCCGGATCAACCGTAATATCATATAGAGCCAGCAGGGCCTTGATCACCAAGACAACGACGCTACCACTAGAACCCAGACCAAACTTTTTGCCTTCCCGTTCCATTTTTCCACGGATTTCCAAGGAAAAAGGTCGCAAGGCTTGCCCACGATAAACGAGGAAATCTTCCACTAGAGCAATCGTTTCTTGAATCAAGCTGTAGTCAGGATTTGGCGTCAAGTCCACTGCGAAATCAAACATGTCTGAGTAGATACGGTAGCTGTCAGAAAAGGCAATCTCAGCCTTCATATAGATGGGAATAGCCTTTATCAAGGCTAACTGCCCTGGCTCTAAAATAGCATATTCACCAGCCCAATAGAGCTTTCCGCAAGTTTTAACAGCAATCATCTTGGCTCAAATCCTTTGTTTTTGACACAATCAAGCGGTAACGTTGACCGAAGATTTCTGATAAATGCTCCAAGTCTTTCTCCTGACAGAGGACTTTGACATTGGGACCGGCATCCATGGTAAAGTAGCAGGCTTCCCCTTGCTCACGAAGCTGGCGAACAAAGTCCATGGCTTCATAGGAAGCATCCGTTAGATAAGAAAAGGCTGGACTAGCAGTCTTGGTCGTAGCGTGCATGGCTAGGGCATTTTTCTCCGTTAATTCCCCAACCTTAGCAATATCATTCTCTTTGAGATAAACCAGCATATCCTGATAATCCTTCTCAGACTGGCGAACCCAATCATCAAAAGTCGTCGAAGTTTCCACACAGAGTTTCATCCCATCACGGCTAGAAATTGATTTTTTCTTGTCCTCTAGCACCAACATGATCATGGCTAGTTTCAAGTCTGTCTCTACAGGGTAGATTTCCCCACTATCCTTGTCCCAAGCTCCTAGCGGACCATAAAAACTGCGTGAGGACGACCCTGAGGCAAATTTAGCCTCCTGAGCCAACTGACTTCTATCCAATCCTAGCTGGAAATACGCATTACAAGCCTTGACCAAGGCGGACAAACCACTGGAACTTGAGGACAAGCCCGCTGCAGTCGGCATGTTGTTTTGGGTATCAATACGGACAAATCCCTCACCTTCTGGACGGTAGCGATTGATGATTTTACTCATCTTGGCATGTTCTGCCTCATTTTGGAGCTGACCATTGATATAAAAGGCATCAGCCGTCGCAAGGGCTGGCAGAGGCGACAAGGTTGTCTCTGTGTACATATTTTCCAAAGTCAGAGAGATACTGCTAGTAGCAGGCACCATCTCTTTTTCTTTTTTCTTTCCCCAATATTTGATAATGGCAATATTTGCGTAGGAACGTACTGTTACAGGCTTTCGATCCATGTCTGAACAGCTCCTTTCTCTTCTAATCGTTTTGCTAGTTCTTGCGCTTGGTCCAGATTGGCTACCAAGGCGATAATACAGCCTCCTAGCCCACCACCACTCATCTTGGCACCCAGAGCACCATGGTTAAGAGCCGTTTCAACCAGTGAGTCAGCCTCAGGGCTACTAACACCAATTTCTTTTAAATGTAAATGCGCTTGACTGAGGATTTGTCCCAGTCCCTCAGCATCCTTTTGTCTAATCGCATCTTCTGCTTGCTGGGTCAATTCTCCCAAGGCATGCAAAAACGGTAGGGCATCCTTTCCCTTGCTTTGAACCACTTGGATGGCTTCACGAGTGTGACCATAAACACCCGTATCTGCAATCACCAAATAGGCAGATAGGTTCATCTCAAGTTCTGTAAAACCAACATTCTTGATAAAGCGAATAGGTTGGTCACTGAGACAGGTCTTGGCATCCAAGCCGCTTGGATTCATATGGGCAATCATCTCAGCCCGATTGACCAAGATTTCTAGTACATCATGAGGCAGATCGGCTTGATAGTAGTCAAATACCGCACGTATGGCCGCTATGCTGATAGCCGCTGACGAACCCATTCCCCGTTTTTCAGGGATAGCCGAGTCAATCACACAGCGAATGCAGGCCTCTTTAATCTCTAAATATTCTAACGAGGCATACACCGCCATAGACAAGGTATCCTCCTCATAAAGACGCCATGGACTTTCAGCAGGAACCACCTTACAAGTCACTTCCACCTCTAAGAGAGGCAGGGAAATGGCTGGATAACCGTAAACAACCGCATGCTCTCCTATTAAAATAATCTTACTATGTGCCTGACCGACACCAACTTTTTTTGTCATGTTTTCCTTTTGCTAGACGAAAAGACCGTCTCATTTCATACAGTAGTATTTTCTCCTATCTATTTTATTATATTTTCACAAAAAAAGCGATTGTTTCCTTCACAATCGCCTCTTTCATTATTGAACCCATTCGCCATTATAGTTGACGTAGTAGCCATCTACGGTAGTATTCACCGCCAAAGCACCTGAGCTATAAGCATAGTACCATTTGCCATTGACCTGGAACCAGCCTGTCTTCATATCTCCATTACTTGCATGTAGATAATACCAAGTCGAACCTTCTTGATACCAACCAGTTGCCATTGCTCCTGATGAACGGAGATAGTACCATTTGTTCCCAAGGTTTTGCCAACCAGTTTTCATATCGCCATTTGGTTGGTCTAAATAATACCAAATGGTACCTTCCTGATACCAGCCAGTCGCCATTGCTCCTGATGAACGGAGATAGTACCATTTATTACCAAGATGTTGCCAACCTGTTTGCATGATGCCAGTTGTTGGATCTAAGTAGTACCATGGAGCAGGTTTGCTTCTATCAATGCCAAAAGTAACATGGAAATCTTGAGTCCAACCCTTAGCAACTTCACCAATTGGTAGTGGATTGTAAGAATCATCGCCAGAAATTCCTAGCTTATTTAAATAATACCAATTGCCGTCTTCATAAGTCCAGCCAGTCTTTACAGCATAATTATTATCAAAATAATAAGTTCTCTTTTCAGCAGATGGAGTATATTGTTCACCGTATACTTTTCCTGTATTTTCAGACGTTTTTGCCTCTAGTACTTGTTTATCTGTTTGTTCTAGCAAAGCACCATCTTGTCCAAAATAGTACCACTTCTGTTGAAGGCCAATTTCTAAGACTGGACGATTATTAAATAAATTATCACGATAACCTGTTCCATGAATTTCTACGTATTGCCAACCGACAACCATCTCTCCTCTATCACCAAAATAGTAAGTTTTACCGTCTATTTTATGCCAATAGATTGCTTTATGATCATCTTTTACATAATATTTTCTATTATCCTTATCAACAAATTGGCCACCTGTGGTATCCGCAAATACAGTATTTGTAGCTAGCAAACCAAAGAAAAATGTTGCTAGTGCGACTTGCATCATTTTTTTCAAAAGCTTCATTTGTATCTCCTCCAAGATTAAATCCACTCACCAGATGAACCAAAGTTATAAACTTTACCATCGATAGTTTGGCTACCTGTAACCATTGCTCCATTTGAATTGAGATAATACCAGTTTCCATTTACTTTGGTCCAACCTGTCTTCATATCTCCATTACTTGCATTTAGGTAGTACCAAGTTGAACCGTCTTTCACCCAACCAGTTGCCATAGCTCCTGATGAACGGAGATAGTACCACTTGTTACCAAGATATTGCCAGCCTGTTTTCATATCGCCATTTTCAGCATCTAAATAGTACCAAGTTGAGCCTTCCTGATACCAGCCAGTTGTCATAGCTCCTGATGAACGGAGGTAGTACCACTTATTGCCAATTTGCTTCCAACCAGTTTGCATAATGCCAGTTGTTGCATCGAGATAATACCAAGTTGAATCATCGTTTATCCAATCTGCACGTCTTTCACCACCAATATAGTTTTCTCCATTAATTTCCGTTTTAGCTAGATAATACCAATTAGACTGGTCATAAAGCCAACCTGTCTCTAAAGAATGATTTTGATTAAAGTAATAGTTCGTGTAAAAACTCTTCTCTTCTTTATCTTCCGGATTTGTACGTTTTTCCCCATACTTTCTTCCAACACTGTCTTTAGTTTTAATCTCTAATGCTTTCCAACCAACAAACTCTTGTAGCACTCCATTTTTATCGAAGTAGTACCACTCTGACTTTGGAAAACCTTCTAATCTGATACCATTTGGGTAAGGACCAATTGTACTACCTTTAGATGGAAACGGGATATATTGCCAGCCGACCACCATCTCTCCAGATAAAGGATCAAAATAATAGTACTTACCATCAATCACTCGCCAGTAGGTTTCTTTTAGGTCCCCCTTCTTGTAGTAGGTTCTACCATTTTCTTGGACAAATTGCCAGCCTTCTGAATCAGCATCATCCGCCAATACGGTATTTGTCGCTAGCAAAGCAAAGAAAAAGACTGCTAGAGCAACTTGCAACATTTTTTTCAAAAAATTCATTAGATCTTCCTCCATAACTGATTGTAGCAAAGACCTGACTGTATGTCAATATATAGAAACTTCTCAAAAAAAGCAGTTACATAACTGCAACTGCTTTTCTATTCTTGCATGGTGTAACCGACACCACGCACGGTTTTAATGTAGCTTTTTTGACCTTTTACATCAAGCTTGCTACGTAGATAACGGATATAAACATCCACGATATTGGTTTCTGTCGCACTTTCGTACTTCCAAACACTTTCCAACAACTGCTCACGAGTCAAGACCTTCTTGCTTCCCATGAGAGTGGCCAAAAGGTCATACTCACGGCGCGTCAGAGC
Organism: Streptococcus oralis; assembly: GCF_023110055.1. GTDB lineage: Bacteria > Bacillota > Bacilli > Lactobacillales > Streptococcaceae > Streptococcus > Streptococcus oralis_BY. Next base: position 1,172,732 of record NZ_JALDVG010000001.1, read on the forward strand.
AATCATCTCCTCGCCACGATAAACGGTATGATGTTCTACATCCATACGCAAATTGCGGTAAGACGTTGGGACCTTCATCTGACTACAATGTTGGTCGATAAAGTCCCGACCTCGGAAAATCGCTGAAATACGAGCCACCAGCTGATCAATAATCACTGGCTTATAGATGTAAGAAACGGCGAAGCGCTGGATTGTCTCAATCTGGTCTTGCAATTCTTCGCGATGGTCCAAGACCATGATCACTGAGGCAGGTTTTGTCCGACTCAGCCTCTCTGCAAAATCCTGGGCCGTCATATCCCCCAGACGAGCATTCAGTAAAATCAAGTCATAATCTGTCTGGAGAGCCATGGAGAGGGCTTTTTGCCCCTCCTCGACCAGATCAACACGGTATTGCTCTTTTTGGAGTTCCAGACTGAGAAAATGAGCGAGATTTCGTTCTTTCTCAAGTAATAAAATCCGTTTCCCCATGGCAGACCTACTTATTTTTCGTCATACCAAGAGTAGTGGAAGGTTCCTTCTTTGTCTTTACGTTGGTAAGTGTGGGCACCAAAGTAGTCACGTTGCGCTTGGATCAAGTTAGCAGGAAGGTCTGCTGAACGATAGCTATCAAAGTAAGTAATAGCTGCTGAGAAAGTTGGCACTGGTACACCAGCTTGAACAGCAAGAGCTACGATATCACGAACTGCTTGTTGGTACTTAGCAGTAACATCCAAGAAGTACTCATCCAAGAGAAGGTTTGCAAGATCAGCATCACGGTTGTAAGCATCTGTAATCTTTTGCAAGAAACGAGAACGGATGATACAGCCATCACGCCAGATAGACGCGATGTCCGCAAATGGCAAGTTCCAGTTATTTTCTTTAGAAGCAACACGCAATTGGGCAAAACCTTGTGCGTATGAGATAATTTTTGAGAAGTAAAGGGCTTGACGGATCTTTTCGATCAACTCAGCCTTGTCTCCTTCAAACTTGAAGACAGCTGGTTTTGGAAGCACCTTGCTAGCATGTACACGCTCTTCTTTGTATGTAGAGATGTAGCGAGCAAATACTGACTCAGTGATCAGTGACAATGGCACACCAAGGTCAAGTGCTGATTGGCTAGTCCATTTACCAGTTCCCTTGTTTCCTGCAGCATCCAAGATGTAGTCTACGATTGGGCCATCTTGACCTTCATCGTCTTTGCGTCCAAGAATATCAGCTGTGATTTCGATCAAGTAGCTGTCCAATTCACCCTTGTTCCACTCAGTAAAGATTTCAGCCATGTCTTCTGCAGAAAGGCCAAGCAAGTGTTGCATGAGGTCATAGCTTTCTGCGATCAATTGCATGTCACCATACTCGATACCGTTGTGGACCATTTTCACATAGTGACCAGCTCCATCAGGACCGATGTAAGTCACACATGGTTTGCCATCTTCTGGTGCTTTAGCTGAGATTTCTTCAAGAACATCTGCAACCAATTCGTAGGCTTCTTTTTGTCCACCAGGCATGATAGAAGGACCTTCAAGGGCACCTTTTTCACCTCCAGAAACTCCAGTACCGATAAAGTTGATACCTGAGTTTGCTAGTTCTTCATTACGACGGATAGTATCTTTGTAGAAAGTGTTTCCTCCGTCGATCAAGATATCACCCTTGTCGAGGTGGGGAAGAAGAGCTTGGATAGTTGCGTCTGTACCAGGTCCAGCTTGAACCATGAGCATGATACGACGAGGTTTTTCGATTGAGTTTACAAAGCTTTCCACGTCATAGCTTGGCACAAAGTTCTTTTCAGGATGGCAAGCAATTACATCTTCTGTTTTTTCTTTACTACGGTTGTAAATGGCAACTGTATAACCACGAGATTCGATATTTAGGGCAAGGTTACGACCCATTACGGCCATACCAACGACACCAAAGTTAGCTTTTGTCATGTGACACTCCTCTTGTTTAATATGTTTTATTTTATCATTTTTACCTATGAAAGGAAAGAATTTTGTAACGGTTGCTTAGTAGTCCAAGTCATCAGCGTGACCAGAACCATTCCCTACAAAGTAACCTGTCTTACAGTTGAGGGTGAAGAGATAGGTTCCATCTGGTTTATAGAGGTTGTAATAACCATTTCCGTTTACGATATTGACACGTTCTAGGATATATTGATTTCCAGTGATATAGCCACGAGCACGTGATGTTGCTAGAACTTGTTCCAATACACCATCCGCAAACGTCCAAGCAGGGTTGTTGCTATCGTCTACAGCTGATTGGTTGTAAGGTACACGACTAGCACTTCTTTGAAGATTAACCCCATCGCCAGACAAACCACCATTCGTATCTCTAGCTGGTGCCGTAGTGCTAGTTGAAGGGGTCGTACTGCTTGCATTGCTTTCTGTAGCTGAACTTGAGCTTGCTTGACTCGTGCTAGAGCTTGAACTTGAGCTGGAAGCACTGGTTTGTTGGCTCTTACCAAGACTAATGGCCTTATCCAAGAGTTTGTCTAGTTCTGTGTTGCCTGTCTTAATTTCTGTAAATTTAGCGTCTGCTTTGGCTTTCGCATTGGTATCCAAGACACCGTCAGTGATTGCTGGGCTTTCAAAGAGGGCATTAACATCTTGAATGGCCTTGATTTGAGTTGCTAGGCTATCATATCTTGACTTAGCTAGTGTATAATCACGGCTACCTTCTAACTTATCTAGCAAGGTTTTCAGTTGGCTCAATTTATCAAACTGGCTGTTTTTCAGAGCAGTCTTATTAGCATCTGTATAGAAAGTATCATAGAAATCATTGAAGTCTTTCAAAGCTGTTTGTGTCCCTTGATCATCCGAAGAGGCTGCTTGAGAAGACTGGATTTCTTGGTTTGAACGAGATACTTGGCGGTAGACATAATATGTTCCAGCAAGCACAAGGATTGCAGCTACTACAGAAGCAATGATGATGACACCTTTCTTCTTAGAGCCTGTTTCAGGTTCTGTTTGAGCCGAACGTGATAGAGGTGTATAAATCTCCTCTTCTTGTTCCTCATTTATTTGCTTGGGCTCTGTTTCTGTTAAAACGATAGGCTCTATTTCAGCATTTTCTTCATCTTGAAGTGGTGGAACAAACTGAGTAGTCTCTTCTTCTATCTCTTCAATAGATTCCTCAGCAACCAGGTCTGAATCGTCTACCTGATCAGAAGGTTCACTTGATTCACGAACTTCTTGGATCATTTCCTCTAGGTTTTGAGTAGAAGCTAGCTCTTCTTTTTTAAACTGACGAGTTTCAAACTTGTCGGCTTCGATTTCTTCACGGTGCTGTTTGATGTATTTGTCTAAGATACTGTCCTCAGGCAATACTCCAGCCTCCACCTCTTCATTCTTACGAATGACTTGACCAACAGTCAAGTCTTTTGCTTCGTCAAAGTCGAATTGTGGTTCTTGATGTCCTTTTTTATGACGGTCACGTCTTTTCTTACTCATGAGTTCACCTTTCTATTTTACCTCTTGGCGTTTGACACGCTGACCAAAGTATTGATACAAATCCACTTTTAAGGTCCCGTTATAGAGTTTTCGTTTTTTGTCAGCTGGACTTCCGTACTTGCTTTCAAAAGCTTCGTCACTCGTCAGGATAAACTTACTCCACGTTTTCAGTGGTGCAAAGACTTGTCCCATCTCAGCATAGAGCTTGGTAACTCCTGCATCATCAGACAAACGTTCCCCATATGGTGGATTGGAAATGATAACGCCATTAATCTTGTCAGTGCGCAAGTCCTGTACCCGCATTTGCTTAAAGGTGATATCACCTGCGACACCTGCTGCTTGAGCATTTGCCTTGGCAATTTCCACCATGCGAGCATCTATATCACAGCCCATAATGTCCAGTTCCAGTTCACGATCAATTTTCTTAGCCGCCTCTGTGCGAACTTCCTGGATTAACCGATCGCTGACCCAGTTCCATTCCTCAAATGCAAAGGAACGTCGAAGTCCTGGCGCCATCTTTCTGGCAATCATAGCCGCCTCGATACAGAAAGTTCCTGACCCACAGGTCGGATCAATCAAGGGCTTGTCCGGATACCAGCTAGATAGTTGCAAAATGGCTGCGGCCATATTTTCCTTGATAGGCGCTCCACCCTTTTCCGTACGATAACCACGTTTAAAAAGGCTAGAACCTGTCGTGTCAATCATGACAGTTGCCACATCTTTCAGGATAGATACCTCAATCTTAAACTCGGGACCAGTTTCCATCAAGGGAACTCCTTCTGGACGGGCATAGTGTTTTTGTAATTTCTTCACAACAGCCTTCTTAGAAATAGCCTGAACACTGGGTTCGTTGTGGAGTTTAGACTTGACACATTTTGCCTTTGATATCGGGAAACGTGCTCCTAGAGGGAGATAGTTTTCCCAATCTAGAGCAAAAACACCTTGAAAAAGCTCTTCAAAAGTCTTAGCTGGAAAACTTCCGACTACAATCTTGATGCGATCCGCCGCGCGAAGCCAAAGGTTGGTCTCAATGATTGCCTTCACATCTCCTTGAAAGCGAACACGCCCATTTTCAACCTGGCAATCATAACCAAGGTCTCGCACCTCACGTCCAACGACAGCCTCAAGACCCGCCGCAGCAGTTGCGATTAAATTAAATTGTTCTTTCATTTCTAGTCTTGCAAGACCTTTCTCTTGTTCACTTTAAAAAATGAGGTTGAGAAAGATTTCTCAGCCCCAACCTATATGCAATTTTCTATAAGCCATGTTTTGTTCCAGAAGTGACTAGGACCACTTCCTTCGATAATCATCTGTCTACCGCTAACAGCATAAATCTGCTAGCAGTCAGAGTACTACGTTCGTTTCCGTGCACTCCATGCCCCGACCAAAATTTGGGTTGCTAGCTTGAGGGGTTTACCGCGTTCCACTCTCTCTGTTTCCAGAAAGACTCCGTCACTGTGGCACTTTCAAGCCTATTCTGACCTATCCGAAGACTTAGTCATTTCGACTGCCGTAACGATTTCTCGTCCCTAGGCTTATGGATTCGCCTAGCACAAACACTACAGGCATCACAGCCTGTGCTAGCATGGACTTTCCTCATGAAAAGAGAACCTCTTCACGCGATTATCCAAAAATTGCACTCATTCCTTAGTCAATTATAAATCTTGGTTGTCTAAGATTTGCTTACCAAATACTTCTTTTTCGAGACGATTTAAGCGTTTCAAAATATCAAAGTTTGTCATTGAGGTAGAAGCTGTTACTTCAATAGAGTCTGGTTGAGTTGGCGCTACCTGTGGTTTATGAGATAATTCTTCCTTCAAATCAGCAATCTCTTGACGAAGGGATTTGACCAAAGCTGCGTAGGTTTCATAATCCTTAATCACATCATCTAGGAATTCATCTACCTCTGCTTTGCTGTATCCACGTACTTCACGTCCAAATTCTTGTTCAAAAATATCTTTCGCTGAAAATATAATACTTGCCATGTCTCTCTCCATTCTGGGTTACTAGTATTATTATATAAAAAAAGACAAGTAAAAATCAAGGTCAAAGGCTTACTTTTCAGAAAAATTTTCTACTATTTCATTCAAGTCCTCAAATGTTAATCTTCTTGTAACATAGTCCGCTTGATTTTTCATCATTTGGTAAAAATATCGTAACTTGGTTTCCTTTTCTTCGTCGTAAAAAAGATAGCAAGTATCTGTATTCTCCAGCAGAAATTTCTGATAATCACGCAGTTGCCCCTTGTGCTCATATTGTGGATAGGCATATTTGACAAAGTCAACCTGCTTGAACTCACTCAATTTCGCTTGATTTGCTTCATTCCAATTACTGCCATGGGTTTCAAAATCAAAAATGGTCGCCAGCTGAAATCCATAGTCTGCTTTCATGTCTTTCGCCACCTGAAGCGCCCAGTACTCAAAGCCCAAGGTCCCTGTAAAGACAAGCCAGTTCACCCCATCCTCTGCTAGACGTTCCAGGTCTCTCCGAATGGCTGTTTTGATAATATCAACGCGAATATCCTTGTCATTAAAGAGACCAAGGTCGAAGGCTGAATAGCCTAAAATCAAGGCTGATGTCATTTTTAACCCTTTCTTTGTAAATTTATGATATAATAGAGTGATGTTATTGTACCAATAAGGAGAATTATGGTCAACTATCCACATAAAATTTCATCTCAAAAGAGGCAAGCACCCCTGTCACAAACTAAAAATTTCGCAAATCGGGGAATGTCTTTTGAAAAGATGATCAATGCTACGAATGACTACTATTTGTCGCATGGGTTAGCTGTTATTCACAAGAAACCGACTCCCATCCAAATCGTACGTGTCGACTATCCCCAACGAAGTCGAGCCAAGATCGTTGAAGCCTACTTTAGACAAGCTTCAACTACTGACTATTCAGGGGTTTATGATGGATACTACATCGACTTTGAAGCAAAGGAAACCAGGCAAAAACATGCGATACCGATGAAGAATTTTCATCCCCATCAGATCCAGCATATGGAACAAGTCCTTGCCCAGCAAGGAATCTGCTTTGTACTCCTTCACTTTTCTTCTCAGCAAGAAACCTACTTATTACCGGCTATTGACCTCATCCGTTTCTATCATCAAGATAAGGGACAGAAGTCAATGCCACTTGGATATATTCGAGAAAATGGATATAGGATTGAGCCGGGTGCCTTTCCTCAAATTCCCTACCTCGACATTATCAAAGAACATTTACTAGGTGGTAAAACAAGATGAACAAACAAACTTTTCTGCGAATAGCTAAGTATGTCAGTATCAGTCTCTTAACTGTATTTATCGCAGCTGTAATGCTTGGTGGAGGTCTCTTCCTCTACTATGTTAGCAAGGCTCCAGAACTTTCTGAAAGTAAACTAGTCGCTACAACGTCAAGTAAGATCTATGATAGCAATGACGAGCTTATCGCTGATCTTGGTTCGGAACGTCGGGTCAATGCCCAAGCAAACGAAATACCGACCGATTTGGTCAACGCTATTGTTTCGATTGAGGACCATCGCTTCTTTAATCACCGAGGAATCGACACAATCCGTATCCTAGGTGCTACCCTCCGAAACCTTCGTGGTGGTGGAGGTCTGCAAGGAGCTTCAACCTTGACACAGCAGTTGATCAAGTTAACTTATTTCTCTACGTCAACTTCTGATCAGACTCTTTCTCGTAAGGCCCAGGAAGCTTGGTTAGCCGTTCAGCTAGAACAAAAAGCGACTAAACAAGAGATCTTGACCTACTACATCAACAAGGTTTACATGTCAAACGGTAACTATGGAATGCAGACAGCTGCCCAAAGTTACTATGGCAAGGATCTCAAAGATCTAAGTATTCCTCAATTGGCTCTCCTTGCTGGTATGCCTCAGGCTCCAAACCAGTATGATCCATACTCGCATCCAGAAGCTGCTCAAGAACGTCGTAATCTCGTCCTCTCTGAGATGAAGGGGCAAGGTTACATTTCAGCTGAGCAATATGAAAAAGCGATTAATACTCCGATTACAGATGGACTTCAAAGTCTAAAATCGGCTAATAGTTATCCTCCATACATGGACAACTATCTCAAAGAGGTAATCGATCAAGTCGAACAAGAAACAGGCTACAACCTCTTAACGACTGGTATGGATGTCTACACCAACGTTGATCCTAAAGTTCAACAACATCTCTGGGATATCTACAATACCGACGAGTATGTCAACTATCCTGATGATGAAATGCAAGTAGCTTCAACGATTGTGGATGTGACAAATGGGAAAGTCATTGCTCAGTTAGGTTCTCGTCACCAATCAAGCAATGTTTCCTTCGGAATCAACCAAGCTGTTGAAACCAACCGTGACTGGGGTTCTACCATGAAGCCAATCACAGACTATGCTCCTGCCTTGGAGTATGACATCTACGACTCAACTGCTTCGATTGTACATGATGTTCCTTACAACTATCCTGGAACAGATACCCCTGTTTACAACTGGGATAGAAGTTATTTTGGAAATATTACCATCCAATATGCGCTCCAACAATCACGGAACGTTACAGCCGTAGAAACCTTGAACAAAGTCGGTTTGGATAGAGCCAAGACCTTCCTAAATGGAATCGGCATTGACTATCCAGATATGCACTATGCCAACGCGATTTCAAGTAATACGACTGAGTCAAACAAAAAGTATGGAGCAAGTAGTGAGAAAATGGCTGCTGCTTACGCTGCTTTTGCTAACGGTGGTATCTACCATAAACCAATGTATATCAACAAAATCGTCTTTAGCGATGGTAGCTCAAAAGAATACGCTGATCCTGGTACTCGTGCCATGAAAGAGACGACCGCCTATATGATGACAGAAATGATGAAGACTGTCTTAGCATACGGAACTGGTCGTGGTGCTTATCTCCCTTGGCTACCTCAAGCTGGTAAGACTGGTACATCAAACTATACAGATGATGAAATTGAAAACTACATCAAAAATACTGGTTATGTAGCTCCAGACGAAATGTTTGTTGGTTATACTCGCAAATATTCAATGGCTGTGTGGACAGGTTACTCAAACCGCCTTACTCCTATCGTTGGTGATGGCTTCTATGTTGCAGCTAAGGTTTACCGTTCAATGATGACTTATCTGTCTGAGGATAACAACCCTGGCGACTGGACTATGCCAGAAGGCCTCTATCGAAGTGGTGAGTTCGTCTTTAAAAACGGTGCTCGTTCTGCATGGACTGCCCCCGCTCCGCAACAGGCCCCAACACCTGAAAGTTCGAGCTCGACATCAGAAAGTTCAACTACACAGTCAAGCTCAACTACTCCAAGTACGAATAATAGTGCAAACAATAATACCAATAACCAGCAACCAAATACAACGCCTGGTCAACAAAACCAGAACCAAAATCAGAATCCTCAACCAGCACAACCATAACATTTATCACCCAGATTTTTCTGGGTGATTTTTTCATAGCTCTATTGCATTTATGTGCTTAACAAAAGCCTGAGAAGACATCTTCTCAGGCTTTTTCTGTACTATAAACCTCATTGGGAAAGATAGGAAACGGATTTCGTAATCTTGTTAAGAGGTTTTACTAAACACTAGTCTTTCTTTGTTTTTGCTACAAAGAGAGCAGATAGGGCTAGGCTAACACCTGCTAGGAAGAGGGCTGTGTCAGATTGACTCTCACCTGTTGCTGGCAGGTTTTGTTCAGCTGTTTCTCGCTTCGTCACTTCTTGTTTTAGTTCCGGTGCCGGTGCCTTACCTTCATCTGAAGCAAGTGAGCTCAGTTTAAACTCAGGTTTCTCTACCATTGGAGCAGCTTGGTCGCCTACTGTTGCTACTGGACCTGTGTACTCTGGAAGCTCATGTACCAAGGCTTCAACTGCATTGACACCGCCCTTGAACTCAGGTTTCTCTACTGTTGGAGCCGCTTGGTCGCCTACTGTTGCTAATGCGCCTGTGTACTCTGGAAGCTCATGTACCAAGGCTTCAACTGCATTGACACCACCCTTGAACTCAGGTTTCTCTACTGTTGGAGCAGCTTGGTCACCTACTGTTGCTAATGCGCCTGTGTACTCTGGAAGTTCATGTACTAGGGCTTCAACTGCATTGACACCACCTGTGAATTCAGGAACCTCAAGAACGGGTGCTGGTTCTTCGCCCTTACTTGACTGAACAGGTTCTTCTGTTAATTCTTGATGGAAGCTTGCCAATTCATAAAACTCAGCCTTGCCACCTTCCCAGACTAATTTGACGTCTAGAAGAGAGCCACCATTTCGGATAGCGAAGGTTTGGAGACTGGATGTAATGGCACCGAGGTCTGTCCAACTGTCTTGACCATCCTTGAGTGTTCTAGCAAGAACACGTGCCTTAGCTCCTTCAGGAAGACTGGAAACGAGACGAAGGTGGTTAGCATTGGTCGGTTCAGACAAGTGATAAACCAACTCCCCCTTGTCTTTTTCAGACTTGTAGCTGGTCAAGACTTTTCCGTCTACAAGATTATTGTAGAGGTTGCCTTGGCTTTCTCCACCGTTTCCTTCTACTGTTGGATCATTGATTGGTTTGACAAATTCACCATCGTTGATGACCAATTCTGTAAATCCTACAAAACGGGCATCATAATCCGCTGTATAGAGGACACGGAGATAGTTGGCTTTGACTGGTGTCGTCAATTCACCCTCGATGTAGCGATTTCCTGGCATCTTAGAATCATGTGTCCAACCATCTGTCAATGAATCATCGTGTGTGCTATTGGCCACACCATCTCCTACTGTAACGACATCAGTCCAAGTTTTACCGTCTTGGCTGACTTGAATCTTACCATCACGAAGATAGTTTTGAGTTCCGTCTTGGATGTAGGCTCTAATCTTCTTGATGGTGCGTTCGCTGCCAAGTTTCAAGGTCACGTGACCATCTTTACGAGCATAGTCTGAAAACTCAACAAAGTTGTTGTAAACACCATCAAATAATTGATCTAGGTTGTTTAGTTTACGAACATCATTGCTTCCGTATGTTGGATGAATGCCCATAGTTGTAGATTCTAGTTTGGTTGGTTGCACTTCTTTGGTTGTTACAAGGAGAGAAGTGGCTGTCACAGCTTGTTCCTGATCTGTTTTGTTGACCAGACGCACATAACGTACTAAGTGGCTTGCTGCAGATCTATCAGTCAACTGGCTAGCTGGCAGCCATTCTTGAGCATTTGCAGAGTACTCAAGGCTAAGAGCTGGGTTGGCTTGGCCTTGGAGCTGGATGCTCTTGACCTGATGGATACGGTCGAGTTTCATACCTAGATAGCTATGAGCAGGGAGTTTGGTTCCAGCTGGAATTTGAAGTTCATAATGTCCCAAGCTATCCACTACCGGTGTTTCCTTCAAGGCGTCGACGTTGGTGTCTGTTAACTCACTGTTTCCAGAGCGTGTCTCAACAGAGAAGTCTTGGATACGCCACCAGAGGTCGAGAGCCTTAGTATTGCGTACTCGGATGTAGCGAGCATTGATTGCTCTAGTCACTTCCTTGGTTTGCTCACCTGACAAGCGATCGAGTTCCTGCCAAGTAGTACCGTCTGTAGAATACTCAAGCACACCTGCTGCAAGTTTATCACCTGTTCCTTGACGAAGACGAACTTTAGTGACTGACTTGACTTCACCGAGGTCAAGTTGTGCCCAAGCATCTACTGGTGTCGTATTGCTACCGTCAGCATTTGCCATCATAGCTTCTGTATTGTCCTTGCCATCAGTGATTTGACGAGCTGAAGTATTTAGTTTGTAAACTAGATTTGAGCTTAGACTAACTGTCGTTGCTTGTTGGCTACGAGCTTTTTCAACTGGACGGTTGACTGCAATTTCCTGAACTGCAAACCAAGTGTTCTCGCGGTCTGCTGTCGCAATCATGCGAACTGCCTTGGCCTTGATATTGAGATTTTCAAACTTAAGTAGGGATTCATTTCCGACATAGCTTGGCTCTTTCAAGGTTACCCAGTTATCATTTTCATCTAGATACTGCACTTCTGCCTTACTAAAGGTATCACGTGGATTTGCCTGCGTTCCCATTGCAAAGGTCAAGGTTTGGATTGATACCGGCTTGTTGAACTTCATACCAATATAATCACCTGTCTTGATGCTGTTTGGTGATTTAATAATCGCATGGGTTGCCAAATCGCCATCCGTTACTTCTGCTAAACCACCTTCTACACCTGTTCGATTGGTAATAAAAGTACTGATGATTTGGTCTGGATGCAAGACTTTTTGAACTTCAGATGCCAGAACTTCTTTCAAGGATAGGATAAATGGACGGATATGTTGAACACCCAATTCAGCTTTTTCCATATGATCTACATAATGGAAGGTGTGAGTTTGAGACTGTTCGTACAATTTCAAACCTTTATAGTAGCTGTCCCAAAGCTTGGCTGCATCGTTTGTAGCCATAGCTTCTGTTCCTGTAAGGAAGGCATCGAGAGCATTCATTTGATCGATTGCATTATCCAACCAATAGTGGATTTGGGCAACCATCTTTTTATCACCTGATGCTTTATAGAGTTCGGCTGCCTCTTTAATTTTGGCAAATTCTGCACGCAAGGCTGTACGTTCGGCAGTCACATCCTGACCTGCTTTGAGCTTGGTCATGAAGTCTGTCAATTTTGGAGCCAAGTCTACAGATTCTTCTAGTTTGACGACACGATTATCCATGTTTTGGTTGATCATGTGCTTACCAAGTTCACGGAAGGCTGCCGATACCTTGCTATCTTCAAAATGACCATTTTCTACAAAGTTGAAGGCAATATCATTGATTTTCTTAGCTTCTTCTTCTGATTTCCACTGTTTCCATGAGTATTGAGCTCCTGAAAAGAGGGCAATCTTAGATGGTTCAGACTGTTGCATTGGGTTCAACATGATACCCGATAGCAAACCTGGATCCACGTTTGGATGAAGGAATTTCTCACCACCACCTAGAATTAAATGTTGTTTAGAGTTATCTGTTACAGGCCAGTTAATCCAAAGTGAAACTGGGCGATAGGTCTTGCCACCTGCGGATAGATTGTTCTTGAGAGTTGAAAGGAAGCTTTCAGAGACTTCACCCCAAATCTTACCACCCGTCAAGGTCATGGATGTTGAACTTGGGAGATTTTCATTGAGGGATTTCAACTCATCCTCACGTCCATTACCCCAATACTGGCCAGGAACAAAGATCATTTCTTTACGAAGACCGCTGTAAGTTCCCTGCATTTCACTCAACCACTTGGTCATATCTTGCATCAAGCGGTTGTAGCTATTGTAGCCTCCGACTGGGCTTGGTGCATCATCTGCAAGGATACCAAATTCGCGGACACCCACTTTCATCAACTGGGTAAATTTGGCCTTGATGGTTGCCAAATCTTCTTGGTAATGCGCTTCATTGCCAAAGCGGATGCGGTTGTTCATGAATGGATGGATAGTCCAGACATAGCGTGTTTTACTTTGATTTCCGACACGAGCAAGTTCACGGATTTCAGCTAGTTTTTCTTCTGGATAGAGTTCGCGCCATTTCTTGTTATGGTATGGATCATCTTTTGGTGCAAAGAAGTATTGGTTCAATTTCAAATCGCCACCATAACGCATGAGCTCTGCACGATCGGCATTCGACCATGGATTTCCATAGTATCCTTCGATGAAACCACGGTTCTTGAGCTCTGCGTAATCTTCTACTGTTACATTACGAAGGACTGGTACTTGGCTTTCCTTGAGCATGTGTTTCAAAGTTGTCAAACCATAGAAGACTGCATCTGTGTCTTTTCCGACGATGGAAATCGAATTATCCTTGATGCTCAAGACATAGGCGTCGATCTTGTCAAAGAGACCTGCTGAAACATTGGACAAGTTTTGCTCTGCTTGTGAACCTTGTCCATGCACTCCAAGATAGATATTGGTTGCGCCAGCGATTGCCGCCTTACCAGTTGTATAAGATACTTGATTGTCCTGCAAAACACTCTTCAAGCGATTGCGAGTATAGATATCGAGTTGATCGCCCATAACCAGATTGACTTGCTTACGAAGGGCTGTGACTCCTTCTCCATAAGTCACTTTTTGTGGCGTTGGGAAGACCTTGTACTCTTTCTTGAGATAGTCATTGCTCTTGCTAGCAGCTGCAATGCTGTCTTCGCTAGCTGGTTTGCTTGCAGTGAATTGATCCGCCAATTCAACTGTTCCATCACCGGTTTGGTCTACTTTTGGTTTTTCTGGTGTAGTTGGTTTTTCTGGTTGACTTGGTGTAGTCGTTTCTTGCTCTTCTTTGACAGGTTTCAATAGATGAACTTCAGCTGCACTTGCAAAACCACCAACGCCTTCCAATACTTTCAACTCAATCTTGTTGGTATCTACCGCCGCAAAGTTGACTGTTTTTTCTTGGGCGTTGTTGTCCCAGCTTCCTTCTGAAACCTTGACCATTTGGCCATCTTTTTGTGCGTAGATTTCGTAGCGGGTCACGACACCATTTCCACCACCTGGACGTGGGAGATAAGTCAAACCATTGACTTTTTCTGCTTCTTTCAAGGTCATAGTAAGAGTGTATGGCGCAGTGTCACCAGTCCACTTAGTATGCCAGAAGGTATTTGGATTATTGTCAAAGGCCTTTTCAACAGCGCCTTCAGTCGCGTTTCCTGGAAGTTGCTGACTGCTTGCGGTTGCTGTAATCTTATCATTTGAAATCAAGCGAGGATTTACAAATGGTTTGTCTGACAACTCTGCACTATGCAATATTCCTTTGAAACCACCGATGCTTTCAAGCGGTAGAACCAAGCTATTGTGGGCAAAGCGAGGGTATTCTGGATTTGCGATACGCTCAATCTTCTCACCATCCACATAGACTTCCGTTGATTGTGGTTTGGTCACAATAGAGATTTGATAGCGTTTGTTCTTTTCAAGTTTCTTCTTGAATTGGATATGGAACTGTTCAAATTGATAAGCAAGATAGCCGTCTTTATCAGTTAGATAGATACGGTTGTCCCCACTTGTTGAGAAGGTTTGTTCACCGTCACCAGTGACAGTCACATCAAACTTCAAGACATGACTTGGACCAACATCACCAGCCAAGCCTTCGATGCTGCTGTCTTTCTCAAATGCCAATCCTTGCTCGCTTGTCTTCACCTTCTTGCTTGCATAGTTCTTGACGGTTTCAGAATTGATGGTAAACAAGTCGCTTTGATCAATCTCTTTATCAGGATTTGACTGTGGCGCATAAGGGCTTGTTGGTAGGGTGCGTTCTGCAAAGGTCGCAGCTGCACGGTCAGATCCCCAAGTCCGCTCCGCAGTAGTTTGCATGCTCTTGAAGAAGCGTTTAAAGATATCATAAGAGGTCAAACCTGTCTCATGAAGGTCGATATTGTCATTCCAAACTGCGTGCCCACCACCAAGGATACTTGGATGAGAAGCTGGTAGAAGTGGACCTCCTCCCGTTCTAAAATCGTTCGGTGTCCAGCTGTTGTACTGGCGTTCGTAGTTTGCATAGTCCCCGTAGGCTGCTTGACTATTGCTTCCACTTGGGACACTATATGTCGGCACATCCGTGATGTTGATAATCTTAGCTCCCTGAGCAATGGCTTCATTTGGTCGTTGCCAGCCAATGCTCCAGATATCAACTTCTACTCCGTTCCAATCAACAGGAGTGTTCCCACGTTTCGCACTGAGCGAACCCCAGATACGAGGGGTATAGCCTTTTCCTTTAATGTATTTGATAAGGTCATTGACATAGCGACGGTAACTTTCTCTGCTACCATAGTATTCATCCGTTCCGATATGAACAGTTGATACCCCATGAAGTGGTGCATCTGGACCATCGAGGAGTTTGTCATAAACGGATTTGACAAATTTAAGAGTTTCTTCGTACTTGTTATCCAAGTCTAGCATGGCTACGCGCTCGACATTGTGCTTGCCTGCATAATCGCTCAGACTACCTTGATACATGAGGTCTGGGCGGACTTTGACAAATGATAGTGCATGACCTGGTGTGTCAATTTCTGGCACTAGATTGATATGCAAGGCCTTGGCAAGTTTAATCAGATTTTGCATTTCTTCCTTGGTATAATGCTCATCTGAAGTCAATTTTTGATCATTCTTACCGACAATGTCTGTCTCCACACGGAAACCAGTCTTAGCGTGTTCAAGTACATACTTGAGTTGTTCTTCTGGACTTAAATTCTTACCTGCCAAGTGTTCCTTTAGGAAGATATAGTTATCGTTGAGGTGCAACTGCAAGTCGTTCATCTTGTAGTAAGCCATGTTGAGCATGATGTCTACAAGAGTGTCATAAGGGATAAATTTACGACCTGTATCTAGCATAAAGCCACGGTGGCTGAAACTTGGGAAATCGCGAATTTCGCCATTTTGGAGGTTACTTTCTCCCATTTGAAGAAGAGTCCGAGTGGCGTAGAAGGCTCCTGTGTTTGTGGCAGCTTCGATGGTAATCACATCATCTTGGATAGTGATGCCATAGCCTTCCTTGCCATAACCTTTGTTTTCAACCTTTTTAAATTCGATTCGTTTTTGAGCTTGCTTGTCACCTGTTGCTAGTTCCAATCCACGGCTAGCAAGGTCTGACTGGTAGAAGGTTGCTGCCTGATCAAAGCCAGAATCACCTGTCGCAAGGACTGTATCTGAAGTGATAGAAGATTGGCCTTCTTTCCCATACCATTGTTGAACAGCTGGTGCTACTTTTGGTTTGACACCTACACCCTCGTTCTGATGTAGACCCTTGATGACTACTTCAAATTCCTTAGTGAAAGTATGACTGTCTCTGATTTGTTGGACCATGACCTTGACGCGTTGATCTGTTAGAGGTTTATGGATGTGATTTTGAAGGTCAATCACACCTTGCTTGTTGCTTCCGATAAGGCTAACTTTCCCTGGTAAAGTTGGTAAGACAAGAGACTGTCCATCTTCTGCTACTGTTAGTTCGGTTACTTGGCGGATATCCGTTACCTTACTTGTATCAGGAATATTCGAATAAGCTCGAATTTCTTGGATACCAACGTTTCTCCAGTTCATTGTACCAGCTTGGTAGTCGTTAATTTCTAACTTAAGATACTTAGCTTTGATACTTTCAGCTAGGTCAACTTTCTCATCTAAAACAGGTTCTCCAGTCTTGGTATGAGCGAGTTTCCATTGTTTTTCTCCGTTAGCGCCCACGTCTTCTTGGCCTGCGTAATAGAGACTCCAAGATTTGATATTAGGGTCATTTTGCCCATTACGAAGACGACGATCCCAGTCAATTTCTACATGCTTGATGAGGGTAGTTTTTGGAAGAGTTAATTCAAAAGTTGGTTTTACTGCATCTCTATCTGTAGCCCAACGGGTATTGTCATCTCCATCGATAGCCTTATCTGCAGTAAAGTTGGTACCAGTCTCATGGTTGCTCGCCTGAGCAGTAGCACCCTCGAGATGGTTGACATCTTCTCTATCTTCGATTGTCTTTTCAGCTGGTTTTACTGCTGGTGTAGTGGTTTCAGCTGGTTTATTGTCTGCCTTTGGTGTTTCAACCGGTTTCAGCGTTTCTGCTGGCTTGGGACTTGCAGGACTTGTCTCTGGTTTTGCCTCTTCACTTGCTGCAAGATTGGTTCCCTCATCTGTCGCTGGAGTTTCTTCATGACTTGCTTCTGTTGCAGCTTCTGCATCCGCCTTTTCAAGCGCAGCGACTAAATCATCTGGTAACTTATCCAGAGCTTGAACATGAGTGATACTTCCCTCTGCCTCTGAAGGTGTTGCTGTTTCTGCCGCCTGAACCATATTGGCGCCAAAGATACTAGCACCAATCATAACGGAGGCTGCACCGATTGCAAATTTTCTTATACTATAGTGACAGCGTTTCTCAAAAAAATGTCTATCCATCTTTCTCCTATTCCTTTCATCCGCATACATGAGTAAGCGGTATCATTTCTCCTTTGAAAAAGGAGAGAACCAAGAGGTCCTCTCCGGCTGTTTGTTCCTTTTTGATTCGAGTTGCTTTGAACTGCTGAAATCAAATCTCATTACTCTTCTTTACGTTTTGTCGCAAGAACCGCAGCAGATAAAGCGATGCTCACACTTGCTAAGAAGAGGGCTACTTCTGAGCTGTGCTCTCCTGTAGCAGGTAGTTTTTCTTCATCTTTAGCTCCCGGAGTTTTGGTATCAGCTACTGGACTTGGAGTGAGCGGGTACTCAGGTTTTTCAACAGTTGGAGCTGCTTGATCTCCAGCTGTAGCCAATACACCTGTGTAGGCTGGCTTTTCATTCACCAAGGCCTCAACTGCATTGGCTCCACCTTTGTACTCTGGAACTTCATTTGCAGCTGCTAGAACCGCATTGGCTCCACCTTTGTATTCTGGTAATTCGTGAACCAAGGCTTGGACCGCATTAACGCCGCCCTTGAACTCAGGAACCTCATGTACAGCTGCTTCTGTTGCATTGACGCCGCCTTTGAACTCAGGTACATCAAGAACTGGTGGTTGTTCTTCTCCCTTGCTACTTGTTGGAGCGTCTGGTTTCGTAGCAGAATCTTTTAATTGGTTGAGATAGTCTGCGAAGTAGGCAACCATTCTTTCCGTCAAGAGATGGTTATCCGTCGCATATTTCATGCTTGCCTGAACGCTAGCTACTTCCTCTTGATTGTCTTTGTCTGTTAATTTCTGCGCCTTAGCCAAAGCTGCTTCATAGCCTGACAAGTCAAGAGGTGTCTCTGCTACTTGTGGACGGGTAAAGATAAGTTCCGCTGCAGATTGGTATTTATCGCCACCATCTCCGTAAGTCTTGGTACCAGTAAGGACGATTTTCTTAGCCTTGATTGTCTTGCCAAAGTCAATGTCTTTTGGCTTGTTGTTATTTGGCCAATCTGTCACTGTGAAGGTATGTTCCTTACCAGACTCATCTGTGACAACCAGTTTCACATCACGCAAGTTTCCATTTGAATCAGAGGCACGTGGAACATAACGAAGGCCTGTGATTTCAGTTGGTTCTTTCAAGACCATGGTTGCAGGCTTGCCTACATCTCCTCCATTCCAAGATGTATGCCATAGACTAGACACATTACCATCAAAGGCATTCTCAAGACCTTCACCTGGTTGAGCTGGCGCATCCAAACTTTCAAAGTCTTCTGCTACCAAGGCTGTCTTCTTCTGAACTAAAGCATTCTTCAAAGCTTCAATCTTGGCAATCTCTGCACGCGCTTCTTCCACGCTAATGTCATCATCTGCCTGACTGAGGTTAAAGACCGCCTCTTTCAAAGCATCCATAGACTCTTTCGTGTAGTTAGTCATGGCAACCGTTGGCAAGTAGTTCTTGAGAGCATTTTCTGTCAGCATCTTACCTGTTAGGGTAATTTCTTCGATTTGAAGATTATCCATCATGAAGTCGTTATAACCACGGAAGTTGGCATTTCCGCCAGCATCTCCATGAGTATTGCTTGCGTTTCCAGTTGAGTAGATACCTACCCAAGTATCGCCTGTTTCTGCACCTGTCACGAGGAAGGTTACTTTCTTGGCTTTCTTAGAATCTGTCCAAGTATTTGGCAATTCATGCATTTCCAAGTTGCTTGCTTGACTACCACGACGACCTGACTGGAATTCTCCCTTACCGACTACAAAGGCATAGGTATTGTCTGATCCTGCTTCGTATTCAAAGGTTACACGGTAGGTCTTACCTGCCTCAAAGCGGAAGTTTTGTGGGATAGTTTGGTAAACCAAGTTACGACGGCTCACTAGCCCATTGGTCTTCAATGACCAATTTCCTTCGATAACATCATCAACTTTCTTACCGTTCCAACCACGCTGTGTATATGGATCGTGTTTTTCAGACAAGTGAGTGCGGTTGTCTTCGACACCTTCGACACCACCTACTACAAATGGGAAGATACCTTGAGCTACATTTTCAAAGTCTTGTTTGAAGGTTCCTTGACCTGTATCATGCTTGTCTCCGTACATGCTTGAATTGTTTTCAAAGGTACGAATTTCATCAAAGTATGTTGCTTCATCACCAGCTTCACGACTCAATGTCAAAGTAACATTTGATACGTCAGATCCAGTTGTAAAGAAGGCGTACATATTTTGGAAGTAACTTGTATCATCAACCGTAGCATTTTCACGACGATTGTTATGAGCATAAGCTTTGATATAGTTGAGAGCGAGAGACTTATTGGTATAAGTAGTCACTTCTTTTTCGCCAGTATTCACTGTGATACTTGCCTTAGCATTACTACGGTTATCAACACCGACATAAACCGCATACTTGGTATTTGGTTTCAAGCCAGTCAGTTTCTGAGTAAGGCTGACCTTGCTCTTATTGCCTTGGATACGAAGCATTTCATTTGCGCCCTGTGATTTGACAATTTCTGCCTTAGAAGCATCACCAGAAATGGTCCAATGTTTCAAGGTTCCGCTGTTAAATCCTTGGTCATAGATATGCATGCCTTCGCTCCATGACATTTCAGGATTGGTTTGTTTTGAACGGTAGAGAACGTATGGTTGATTTGCTAGAAGGTCTAGGGTAATCTTGCCATCTTTTACAGTTAGTTCTTGCTCTTCTGTCTTACCTTGGTCAGTTAGCTTGTAAAGGTAAACCTTGCTATTTGCCCAATCGCTTGGAAGGGTCCAAGTTGTTGCACCGGCCTGCGTATTAAAGTAGTACATCTTTTCCTTATCAGTAGGAAGTTTCTTACCATTTGCATCCCAGTTCCAAGGAGTCAAGTAAGCTGAACCATCTTGGATGACACGTCCGTTAAGCGTTACTGTACGTTCGCGGTACTGCGGGCTATTGACATCATTTGACTTACGAGTCACAACAACCTTGTTACCTGCTGCATCAACTAGCTCAACCTTCATTTCAGGAGTCCATTTATAGGTGCTACCGTTATCAGACATGGTAACTGGTGTACCATTTTCCCATTTACTTACAGTGAAGTGTTGGAAGTACTTAGTCATGACATCATGGGCAAATAAGTTGGTTACATAGCCATTGTAGTCGCTTCTTCCTTGCCAGCCTTCAAAGTCTTTCATGCTGTAGCCACCTAGAAGTGGGTAGTTGGCTGCACCACCGTAACTTCTGTAGTCCCCAACCCATGAATCTTTTTGGTGGTTGCGGATAAAGCGTGTGATGGCACTGTTGATACCTTTATTAGTGTAGCCACCATAGGTCAAGTCAGCTGCCCAGTGTTGGAAGGTAGAGTCGTATTCACCACCATGACCCCACTCAATCGCAAAGCGCCAGCCTTGTTTGTTGATTTCTTTAGCAAGAACGTGGGTAGCCCAGGCACCGTTATCACCTGATTGACCATTGCCCCATACGTCCACATAGATAAAGTCGAGACCTTCACCCAGTTTTTTCTTCAAGTCTTCCCAGCGAGCCAAGCGTCCATGCGCCAAGTCATAAGCAGCATCGATGTTGATACCTTGGTCTAGCCAGTTCCATCCGTAGCTGTAGCTTCCATCTGGATTCTTACGAAGAATATTTTCATTAAAGTATTTAGACTCAGGATAAGTCTCAGAAGCGTTCACGTGGATACCAAGATGAGCTCCATATTTCTTCGCTTTTTCGATCAAGGTCTTGAAGTCTTCAACACCACCAATACGTTTACCAATATCAGCATAGTTCAAGTGTCCAGAGTCATGACCTTCACTACCATAACCTTTAAGGAGAACACCTTGCCCAAGACCATCTGTGTGGAGATTGATTTTCTTGATACCATCCAAGGTCATAAGGAATGGGTTTTGGGCTTGTGAGCCAAAGTTCATCGCGATACGGTAAGCAGTGATATCCTTAACTTTTTCCCAACCTTGAGGGTTGTTCATGATGCTACGATAAGCAATGGCACCATCTTGCCAGTCGACTTTGTTGTCAGCATTGGCATCTTCGGTGATAACAACCTTGGCACTTGGAAGTTCCTTGGTGTATTCTGGGAAGACAATGCCCTTATAAGCCTTTTCCCATTGCCATTCAGAGCTGTGAATTCCGACATAGTTGGCATTTCCAACTGTTTCTTTATAGGCTGTCAAACGAGTCCAGTCATTCGAACCACCACCATAGCTGTTTTGAGAATTGCTCCAAACACCTGCAGCAAGCTTATCTGTAGAAACAAATCCATACATGTAACCCTTAGCCAAATCTTTCATTGGATTGGTTACATCGATATGATCATCCCCGCTGACATGGGTATTGTTTGACATGGTTGCCCCATCAAACTTAGCACCAGCTTGATCACTCGAAACAGAGACCAAAGCATTACCAAGGAAACTAATAGTTGAAAGCAATTTTCTTTCGTCATCAATCTTTTGACCTGGAGTAACTTGATTGTGGTTGACAATCTTGGTCACATCAAAGTGTAATTGATTATCCACAACTTGCAAGCGTACTGTCATTTCCGCATTGATTAAGTGAGCATCATCGCGAAGCTTCATCAAATACTCTGCTGTTGTCTCATTGATTTTCTTATAAGTAACTTCAGGGGTGATTCGGTGGTTATTGATAAAGACTTGATTGAACTGTTGCACCTGTCCTGGCAAAGTATGCCCATTCAAAGTATATTCTTTCACGCGTGGAAAGGCTTGGTCAATCACTGCCTTGAGGACCTTAGACTGGATCGTATCATAAGTCACCTTGCTATCATCAACAGCCGGACCTGTTTCTTTCTGGGCAGGAGTATCATCCGCTTTTACACCTTCTTGATTGTCTGTTTTAACGCTGACAACCGTACGGTCATTGCTATAGGAACCAGCTTTTAGGACGATTTTCTTCTCATTTTTGAGAGTTTCATTAACAGCTGCTGGCAAAGTGACCGTATCAAAGAGTTTCTCATCATTATTCGTTGCATTGAGTTGTCCATCTGACTTGAGGTTAATTGATAGGTGGTTAATTGATCCTGTCTCAGGCGCTGCTACACGTCCCCCCTTATACCAGGTGCTATCGGTTGGAGATTTATACTCCCAGAACCAGCCGTCCTTGTCATAACCAACAAAAACATTGTTCTTGGTATCTTTAAATTTCAAGAAGACACCAAAGCGTGATTTGCCTTTTTCAGAATCATCTTTGAAGGTTAAATCAACCGTCGCATTTCCATTAGCATCAACTGTCAATCCTTGTTTTTCAAACAAGGCTGGTTTATCGCCATTGTCGTTCTGTGCAGTTGAAGACAATTGATTGTAGCGAACACCTTTTTCTTCACGAATAGTGACGGTTCCTTGTTGCTCTTTATTCGCTACTGTTTGCCATTCAGGAGTTACTGTCTTAGGTGTTTCAGGTTTAGCAGCTGCAGGTTTATCCTCTTTTGGTTTTTCTTCAGCCGGTTTCTCTTTCTCTTCCAAGTCTGCTGGTTTCACACTTGAAATTCCCTGTATGTGGTCTTGAATCCATTTTAGTTGAGCTGGTGAGAAGAGAATGCCTCCACTCCGTTTTCCAACTACACCATTTTGGTGAACACCGACTAGTTTGCCTTCTGTATCAAAGACACCGCCGCCACTAGCACCCGGTTTTCCTCCTTGGTAACCAATTCCTTGGACACCTTCTCCGTATGGTTCCGCAAAATCAACTGTAGTATTGACAATCGGATTCAATTTTCCTTCTGGATAACCAAAGACATGGAGTTTATCTCCAATTTTCTTAACAACTGGCTTTTTAGTTACTTCAACAGGCGTATTTTCGAGAACTGTACGCAATCTCACTAGGGCCAAATCATTTTTGAAGCCTTTCAGGTAGCCTTCACGATCCCAATGAATAATATCTTTCTTGCTAAACTTGACATCTGGCAATCCTGGATATGAGATGCTATAGATATCTCCATCCCCTTGGTCATTATCCACAACCTTACGGATATTGCCGTCTTGGCTATCCTTGATAAAGTTGTGAGAAACCGTCAAGACAAGGTCTTTAGCAACGACAATACCGCTACCTTCTCCTGATGGCGTCTTGATCTTAACAGTCGCGCCATAGTTTAATTCCCCATTGGTAGTCTTAGCCACATCTTCTGGGACGAGCTTGCCAGTATCTTGGGCCAATTGATCCTTGTTAACTTCGCGCCCATTGTCTTCAGCTTTCTCCAACTTATCTTCTAATTCTTTTGGCAGATTGCTTGGCTTTTCAGACTTTTCTTTTTCTTGAGCCAACAACTCTTCTTCTGTTTGTGGGCCTTCAGTAGTCTCAGCTGAACCAGGATTCTGAGCGGCAGCTTCCTTGTCAAAATCGTGCCCCTCATCACTAGCCTTCTTATCCAAATCAGCTAGTTCACTCGGCAAATTATCTGTTGAACCAACTCTTGCTTGATCTGCTAAGACTGGAGCAGCAGCAAAGAAAGTCGCCCCAATCATTACCGAAGCTACTCCAAGCGTAAACTTACGAATACTGAACTTACAGCGTTTTTCAAAAAATCGTTTATCCATGAACTCCTAAATCCTTTCATTTTCCAGTAAGCGTTTACATTTCTTTTTTAAAAAATACTCCTTTCTCTGAAAGTGCTCTGCTTAACTGTTATAAATAAAAATTAATTGTACTTTTAATATAACAAATAAAAAGGCAGAAAGCAATAGGAAATAGGTAAAATTCACTAAAATTTTCTCTTTTCTGAAAAATCCTATCTCTAATCATTCAGGGACTTATACCAAGATAAAAAAGGACTTAACCATCATGCCGATGGCTAAATCCTTTACTTTTTTAAAGTTATTTCACATGGTTTGCGAGTTCTTCTTGGGCCTTTTTATTTGACTCTTCTTTTTCTTTTAACCATTTTTCTTGAGCTTTTTGGTATTCGTCTGTTGTCACGGCTTTATCTTGTACTTCTAGATATTTGTACAAAAGGGCTTCACTCATACCCTTGTTACCAGAGTATGCAAATGGAAGTGTAAATGGTACCATCTTAGACAACATTGGACGACCAGTTTGAGAAGTTGTTGGAATGAGCAAGGCACTGTCTGTCAACCAAGCTTGGGCAGCAGCATATTTCTCATAACGTTTTGAAACATCAGTGGTTTCTTCACCAGCTTCCACAACCATTTTTTCGTAATCTTCTAAACCAACTTGCTTAGCCGCAGCGTTGTTTGTCCCAGAATCAAATCCTAGATATGTTTTCGTGTTTTCTCCTACAGAAGGCTTGATAATATCAAGATAAGTAGATGGATCGATATAGTCTGGAGACCAACCCACGTTATCTGAGATATCCCAGTCTTCTCCAGCCGCAGTTTCAGCGAAGTAGGTAATGTTTTGAACATCATCTTTTTGGAGCTGTTGGATGTCGATAACCACATTATCTGATCCTAGATTTTCTTCAACTGACTGTTTAAAAGATTGAACACGTTGAACTTTTGTTGTATTTGTTTGATCTACAGGCATATCCAAGTGGATTGGGAATTTCACACCTTCCGCTTGAAGGGCCGCCTTAGCTTTAGCGAACTCTGCTTTAGCTTTGTCAGGATTATAGAGTCCATCTTGGGCATCATCCAAGTTTACGTTGCTCCACTCGTCTCCATAGGTCACCAATTTTTCCTTAACTAATTCCCCAAAGTTTTTCCCATCTGCCTGTACAAATGTAGGGGGAACAAATAAGTTACGAAGCAGTTTAGTAGCTCCACTTGCACCATTTACTTGAGAAGCGTAGGCTGTTCTGTCAAAACCAAATGCAATAGCTTGACGGAAGTCCTTATTCAAAAGGGCCTTCTTGGTTGATGTTTTTTCCTCATCTGTTGTCTTAGAAGTGTACTTATAAGACTGACGATCGATATTTGTGCCTACTAAATAAGTAGTAGAATCTTGTTGGGTATAAACGATATTGTCTTTGAATGTTTTTTCAGTCTCTGAGTAACTAGCACTTGTTGGGAAGAGACGAGCCATTGTAAAGCTACCGTCTTTGAAAGCTTCAGTTGGCTTATTAGTATCTTGACCATCCCAGAAGGATAATTTCACTTTATCAAGATGGACATTGTCTTTATCCCAATAGTTTGGATTCTTTTCGAATTCGACTGATGATTTGGCTACGATTGATTTGAGTAAGAATGGTCCATTATAGAGAATACTGCTTGGGTCCGTACCTTTAGCAAAGTCATCCCCTTTAGAGTTCAAAAATTCTTCATTAACAGGAGCCAGAACACCCATTGTTGTCTTAGAATTCCAGAAACTTTCTGGCTTGTTCAATGTGTATTGAACGGTATAATCATCAAGAGCTTTGATTCCTACTTGAGAAAAATCTGTAATTTCTCCTTTGACATAGGCATCCAATCCCTTGATAGATTCCTGAACCAGGTAAAGACCATCTGATTTCTTATCAGCAGCATACTTAAGACCAGTTACAAAGTCTTGAGCTTTAACTTCTGCATACTCCTCACCTTCAGATGTATACCATTTTGCATCCTTTCGGAGTGTATACGTGTAAGTCAATCCATCCTTAGATACAGACCAATCCTCAGCCATAGATGGTACAAAGTTCCCATAGCGGTCATTTTCAAGTAAGCCATCAATAACGTTGCTAGTAATATTTGCTGTAGCTGCCTTACCAGTTGTCAAATAGTTTAGGTTATCAGGATCCGTTTCGTAAATGTATGAGAATGTTTTCTCACCTTTAGCATTTGAACTTGATCCAGAGCAGGCCGCAAGAGTCGCAGCTGCCAATAACGTCACACCCGCAAGGGCAAGTAGTTTTGAACTTTTCATTGTTTTCTCCTTTAAAACTTTCACCCCATTATAGTCCCTTTTCAGAAACATGTCAATAAAATTTTCAGAATTTTTGAATTACTTTGGTAAATTCTGAAAAATAAGTTTTCTATTATAAAATTATGATTCTCTAATACTATATTTTTATATCTTAAACCAGCAAAACAAGGGCCGAAAATCAGATTTTTTATCATTTTTTTGCTATGATTAGATAGAAGAAAAGTTAAGGAGAAGACAATGATATTAATTACAGGTGCAAATGGTCAACTCGGTACCGAACTACGTTATTTACTAGATGAACGAAATGTGGACTATGTTGCAGTGGATGTGGCCGAAATGGATATCACTAATGCTGAAATGGTTGAGAAAGTCTTTGCCGAGATTAATCCAACTCTGGTCTATCATTGTGCAGCTTATACTGCTGTTGATGCGGCAGAAGACGAGGGGAAAGAACTGGATTTTGCCATCAACGTAACTGGAACTGAAAATGTAGCCAAGGCCTCTGAGAAATACGGAGCTACTCTGGTCTATATCTCGACAGACTATGTCTTTGATGGGAAAAAACCAGTAGGACAAGAGTGGGAAGTCGATGACCTACCTGATCCGCAGACAGAGTACGGGCGTACCAAGCGAATGGGGGAGGAACTTGTTGAAAATCTTACGTCACAGCATTACATTATCCGGACTGCTTGGGTCTTTGGAAATTATGGCAAGAACTTTGTCTTTACAATGCAAAATCTTGCTAAAACCCATAAAACTCTCACTGTTGTCAACGACCAACACGGCCGCCCAACCTGGACACGAACCTTGGCTGAGTTTATGACCTACTTGACTGAAAATCAAAAAGCATTTGGCTACTACCATTTGTCAAACGACGCAGTTGAAGACACTACTTGGTACGACTTTGCTGTCGAGATTCTTAAAGACAGTGATGTCGAAGTAATCCCTGTAGACTCCAGCAAGTTTCCTGCCAAGGCCAAACGACCTCTCAACTCAACTATGAGCCTGACAAAAGCAAAGGCGACAGGTTTCGTCATTCCAACCTGGCAAGATGCCCTTAAAGAGTTTTATAAACAAGAAGTAAGAAAATAAAAGATTACGACATACATAAAAAGCAAGAGACCATGAGGTCTCTTGCTTTTTAGTATCTGATTAGTTAATCACTTGTTGCGTTTTAGCATAGTTAGCCTCTACCGCTTCTTTTTCAGATTTCCACCAGTCTTGGTTGTCTGTATACCATTTGATGGTCTCTTTGAGACCTGCTTCAAAATTGGTAAACTCTGGCTTCCACCCTAGTTCATCACGAAGCTTGCTGGCATCAATGGCATAGCGAAGGTCGTGACCCGCACGGTCCGTCACATGGTCATAAGCATCAGCTGGCTGTCCCATTTCCTTGAGAATGAGTTCCAGCACTTCTTTATTGTTCTTCTCACCATCCGCACCAATCAAGTAGGTTTCACCGATTTGACCTTTAGTCAGAATCGTCCAAACACCTGATGAATGGTCATTGGTGTGAATCCAGTCACGAACATTCTTACCTTCACCATAGAGTTTTGGCTTGATACCGCTCAAGATATTGGTGATTTGTCGTGGAATGAACTTCTCAATATGCTGATAAGGACCATAGTTGTTGGAACAGTTGGAAATCGTCGCTTTGACACCAAATGAGCGCACCCAAGCTTTGACAATCAAGTCTGAAGCCGCCTTAGTCGATGAGTAAGGCGAACTTGGATTGTACTTGGTTTCAGCCGTAAATTTCTCACCCGGCCCTTCTCCATGACCTGGTAAATCTTCACGCAGCGGGAGATCCCCATAGACTTCGTCAGTTGAGACATGGTGGAAACGAAGGTCGTATTTACGAGCTGCTTCCAAAAGTGTGTAGGTTCCAATGAAGTTGGTGTGGATAAAGGGACTCGGGTCATTGAGCGAGTTGTCATTGTGGCTTTCTGCCGCATAGTGTACAATGGCATCCGCTTCAGTCGCTAACTTGTCTACCAAGGCTGCATCAGCAATATCTCCAACGACCAACTCAACGCGGTCGCCTAAAATTTCTTCAATATTAGCACGATTACCCGCATAAGTCAGCTTGTCCAGCACTGTCACATGGACATCTGGAAAGTTATTGTAAACATAGTGGACAAAGTTAGAACCGATAAAACCAGCTCCACCTGTAACGATGATGTTTTTGTATTCAGTCATATTATTTCCTTATTACAAATCTTCTTTTTTCAAGGGCTTCACGTCCTTAAGCATTGGATGGTTCTTATCTGCTTCTGAGACTTCTGCTTCTTCTAGATTTTCCCACTCAATTCCCAAGGCCGGATCAGCGTAGTTAACAAAGGCATACTTGGGTTTGAGTTCAAGCGCCCAATAGTCATTAACCAGATAGCTATAAGAAACTGTATCCGAGAGGACTTGGAAACCATTGGCCACGCCACGAGGGACAAATATCCCCTTACTAGCGTCAATCTCTGTCTGGTAAACATTCCCAAAAGTTTCACCCTCACGCAAATCAACCCATGATCCTAGAACCTTCCCATTATCTGCAACAGAGATGTACTTGTCCCAAGGTTCGGCATGGAGGCCTCGAAGAACATTTTTACGAGAAAAGCTGACATTATTTTGCAGTTTCCCTTCAACAAAGAAGCTTTCAGGAAAACCAAGCGGTAGCATCTTTTCTTTCTGAAAATTTTCCTTAAACCAGCCTCGATTGTCTCCATGAACTGGAATGTCAAACTCTAACATACCTGGAATGGCATCAATCTTACGCACTGCAAGTGTTTTGCCGAAAAAATTATCTGTCATCTAGATTTCTCCAATCAAACGGAGCAGGTATTGTCCGTATTCATTCTTCTTAAGAGGTTGCGCCAATTCCAGTACATCTTCACGGCTGATATAACCCATTCGATAGGCAATTTCTTCCAGATTTGCAACCTGGAGATTTTGCATTCGTTGAACCGTTTCGATATATTGGGAAGCCTCTAACAAGCTCTCGTGTGTCCCAGTATCCAACCAGGCAAAACCACGGCCCATCACCTCAACAGAAAGATCTCCACGCTTCAAATAAGCATTGTTAACATCTGTGATTTCCAACTCGCCACGAGCACTCGGTTTTATCTGTTTGGCAATCTCCACAACATCATTGTCATAGAAATAAAGACCTGTCACTGCATAGTTAGAGCGAGGATTCTCCGGTTTTTCTTCTATGGAAATAGCATTCATGTCTGTATCAAACTCGACCACACCAAAACGCTCTGGATCCTTCACTTGGTAGCCAAACACAGTCGCACCCTTCTCTTTCTTAGCTGCCTTTTGAAGCATTTTGCTCAAACCAGGCCCATGATAGATATTATCGCCCAAGATCAAAGCAACACTATCGTCGCCGATAAATTCTTCACCAATTAGAAAAGCCTGAGCAAGTCCATCTGGATTTGGCTGTTCCGCATAGGAAAGCTTGATTCCAAATTCGGAACCATCCAAGAGCAGATCCTTAAAACGGGGTAAATCCTGTGGTGTTGAGATGATCAAAATGTCCTTAATCCCAGCCAACATCAAGGTTGACAAAGGATAGTAAATCATTGGTTTATCATAAACCGGCATCAGCTGTTTTGACGCAGCTCGAGTAAGTGGGTACAGGCGCGTTCCCGAACCACCCGCAAGAATAATACCTTTCATAATAGGTTTCCTTTCTGGCTAATTACCTATCCTATATTATATTTCATTTTGTCCCAAATTCCCTAAGGAATTTACTTCAATTTGGATAAGGCAGCTTTTAAATAGGCTCCATCTCGAAGAGCAGCTCCAACTTTCCTAGCTTGTTCTGAAAGTTCCTTGTAGTCTTGAAGTGTCAAATCATCTAGTACTTTTTGGAGGTCGTGTAGAGAATCAACTGCTAGACCACACTCTTTATCCAGAACAAAATGTGCGAGAGCCGACTCTTTCCAGACTATTAGGGGAAAACCTGAAGCTAAGTAGAGAGAGGCCTTGTGCGAGTTGTTAAAGCGTAGATAGTTTCCGTAAGAACCTTGGCAGGTTTCTGAGCTGTCTCCGTCCCAGACCAAACCAAAACTACCTTCAAGAGCAGCTGGGAGGTCATCCGGCATAAAGGAGCCAAAGTAGGTGGTGTTTTTCAATGCACGACTTTCATCATAGCCTACTCCATACAAGTTATAGGCTGGTTGTTCTGGTAAATTATAAAGATAACCTGACTTTGCAGGGTTCAAATTTCCAGCTACGATAATAGGTTGGTTTTTTTGAGGAAGAGCTTGTACCTCAAAGTTAGGAATCAGATAGTCAAAAATCTCCAAGCTTACCATTTTATCAGACGGAAATCCTTGACCGGCTAAAACATTTTTCATGATATCATTATGAACGATAATCCCATCCACTGACGTTAGAGCTTTCTTCTCTTGAAAGTAATTTCTCACTTTATGACGAAATTTCACTTCTGAACCTGCTGCATGACGCAAGGTTTCAATATCATGGATCAACAGATAGAATTTAACTCCTCTTTTTTGCGCCTGCTTGATGAGTTGTGAAATGAAAAATGTATGGTGGATAATAGGGAACTGAATCACCAATTCATCTCCAGCTTCCAACTGATCAAACACAGACTTGGTCGCACGATATTTGTGTTGTTGAGCTTTAAAGAAATTCATCTTATACCAATTCTCAACCTTGAACTCCAACCCCTCATAACCCTCTGAGATTAGAATAGTTTCCACGTCATTTCGTGCCTTACTCCCTGCATTCTTTTCGTGTGCATTATGCAGAAATGAATCCTTCAGATAATATTTCACCTTTTCTCCCCTTTATCCGTGATGTTCTTAGATACTCCCTAGTTCTTCTTCTACCACATCCAATGCACGTTCAACAGTCACGTGCATATCATAGTATTTATAATCTGCCAAGCGCCCACAGAAAATAACGCGCCCATTTTTCTCAGCTTCTGCTAGATACTGCTCATAAATTGCATTGTTTTTGGCATCATTGATTGGATAGTAAGGTTCATCTCCTCTTTTCCAATCTGCTGGATATTCACGAGTAATAACGGTCTTGGCTTGAGTCCCAAACTCAAAATGTTTGTGTTCGATGATTCGCGTATAGGGAATATCACGTTCAGTATAGTTGACTACAGCATTTCCTTGATAATTTTCTTGATCCAAAATCTCATGCTCAAAACGGAGACTACGATACTCTAGTTCACCAAACTTGTAGTCAAAGAACTGATCAATCATCCCTGTGAAGACAATCTTAGTTGCTGAAGCCTCCAAGTTCTCCCGATCAGTAAAGAAATCTGTATTAAGCTCTACTTCGATTCCTTCCAACAACTTTTCGATGATGACATTGTAACCACCAATCGGAATTCCTTGGTAACGGTCATTGAAATAATTGTTATCATAGGTCAATCGAACAGGTAAACGCTTGATGATAAAGGGTGGTAGTTCAGTAGCAGAACGCCCCCATTGCTTTTCGGTGTAGCCCTTGATTAGCTTTTCATAGACATCCATACCAATCAACTTAATGGCTTGTTCCTCTAAGTTTTTAGGCTCAACATCTTGCATGTGTGTCGTCTGCTCAGCAATCTTGTCCTTGACTTCTTGGGGTGTCTTTGTCCCCCACAAAGCATAGAAAGTGTTCATATTGAAAGGCAGATTGTAAAGATGTCCTTGATAGTTGGCAATAGGAGAATTGATATAATTGTTAAACTCCGCAAACTGATTGACATATTCCCATACCTTTTTATTAGATGTATGGAAGATATGAGCCCCATACTTGTGGACATTGATTCCTTCAACAGATTGGCAATAGATATTCCCACCAATATGTTCTCGTTTATCAATCACCTTCACCTTCTTGCCACGTTTGTTAGCTTCGTAGGCAAAGATTGCACCTGACAAGCCAGCACCGACAATCAAATAATCGTACATAAAATCTCCTTATTTCTTTAAAACACTTTTTAGTTCTTGAAAATCCAAGACACGTAAGAGCAAAACCAAGCCACCATAGACTAGGAAGCCAAGGGCAGCATAAATCAAGACATTCACAACAGACGAGAAGTGCATGAAAGCTTGTGCAGAATACAGGGCGCCGTACATCAGGAGTGCTGCTAGAAGTATTTTTAGCATGGACGGTAGAATCTTGACCTCTTTTAGATACGAACGTGTAAAGTAGAGTTGAATCAGCCAGACCAAACCTTCAGTCGCAACAGATACAATTGAAGCTCCAATATAGCCCAGAGGCGGGATCAAGAGGAGATTCAAGCCCACACTAAAAACAGCTGGAATAGTTGTTGATAGCATAAATTCACGATTCTTATTGTGAGGAATCAAGATTTGAATTCCCATTATATTGGTCCAGCCAATAAAGAACATTCTAAAGACCATGATGGCAATCGCATAGCGAGCATCTTGGAAGTCTTGCCCCAGGAAAAAATTGACAAAATCTTTGTTAACAATTAAAATCCCCGCAATCATCGGGAAGATAACCAAGTTATACACTAAGAAAGACATTTCATGTAACTTGTTAACCGCCTTTTGATTACCTGATGAGAGGAGATTGGAGACCCGAGGCAACATAACACTACCAAGCGACGTTACCAAAGTCAACAAAATATTCAATAATTTCAAGGCTTGATCATAGATCCCGACATCCTTGGTCGAAGACAAGGCACCCAACATGGTGCGATCTAGCGTGATATAGAGTGAAATGGCAATCTGTGGCAGAAACAAGAGAATGACTGGTTTAATATGCTCTTTGGCATAGGCTATATCCAAATGCGGCTTGCGAATGTGCTCCCGAGCAGGAAGCCACATACTCAACTGACCTAGTAGATCATAGGCAACCAAGAGGATGATATACAAGTACAAGTCGGATGGTTTCTTAACAAATAGGAATATCGAAACAACACCTAGAAGTTTGACCATTGTGTTACGAGCTGTGATTTTTTTGAAATCTTCTAACCCTTGAAAAAGCCAAGAAATATCAAAACCACGAGACAGCAAACTAAAGCCAAGTATATAAGCAATTGGATTGTTCATCGACGGCACAAGCAAGCAGACAACTATATAAAGCGTAACCGCTAAACAGGTTGAAAGGACTTGTAAACTGTAAATACCCCAGAAGGTCTTTTCGACTTCCTTACGATGGCCGGAAATTTCCTTTGTCCCATAATTGGCCACCCCAAGTGTCGCTAAGAGTATAAAGTAAGTTACTATTGAGTTGTAGTACCCATAGGAACCTAAGTCATTGGATGAGAAAACCCGAGTAATATAGGGTGTAGTAATGACTGGTAAAACGATTACTAACAGCTGATAAGAAAGATTATATAAATAATTTTTTAATACTTTCACAAGGAGTTCCTCGTTGTAGATTTCTTCGATTCAAATTCAATAACTGGCAAGGTTGCAAATAGAGTAAACATAAAAATATTATAAGACGGGCGAACCCAGAAGGCCTCAAACATACAGTTGACTGCTATTAAGGATAAGGCCGTCAATAGCAAATAATTCTTTTTGCGATAAAGTGACCAAGACCTAACTATGTATAACACGACCAATAAGAGAACTGGAATCATCCCATAGGTAAAGAGCATCTGAACGTAGGAAGAGTCTACATAGTCGTAGCTCAAAACGGATTCTGTACGCCCCCCATAACCGACAAATGATATGCCCCGAATCCCAAACCACTGCACTGCATATTTTTTTAGTGCCTCATGTCCTAGGTGTAATCTCATACTAAAAAAATTGTTTAGAGCCACATACATTGGATGAGACCAGGTAAATTTAGAAGAGAGATAAATCATTACTGAAGACGCTATACCAGCCGATAAAGGAAGTAAAGCAAAAAGCCGTCGCTGTTTATCATTTCGGAAATAAAAGTACAGAAAAATGAGCGCCATTACAGTAATAGAAGCGGCATTAAGCCTCGCATCGCAATATCGAATAATGAAATAAGCCAGACCAAATCCTAAGGCAGTCCGTAAAACAATGAATTTCTTTCTAAAGATATACGATATAGCTGTATATAGATAAAAACAGTGAGAAGCAAAATCAGTTGGATAAATAAAGCCAAATGAATTTCGAACAACGACTCCCGCAGATCGTGATTGGACAAATTGCAAGTTTGGAATAGCACCAATCACAGCCAAGAACACTATCAATACAATAAAAAACAAGGCTACAACAGAGTATATTTTAAGTACACTTTCCATCTCAGCCTTGTAAAGAAAGACAAGCAGAAACATATACATCAATGCATTAAGGTTCCCAGTCTTATAGTAAACCATGCCCCCAGCAAAAAGAAGAATTGGTGCAAAGATGAGATAGCTTATAGAGTAGTGATGAATATAAGCAAATCGCATAGCAAGTAACAGGACCGCAAAAAAAGGAACTACATTAGGAATATTAGGTAAAACAGGAGCTAACATAGACGTATTGATCATATCTATGGAGACAACCACTATTAAAACTGCTGCAATTAGCAATTTATCACGTTCTAACTTTAACATTTTCTTTTTCCTTTTCTTCTTTCATCCCTAACTCTTACTTAGGATTTTTTTTAACTTTTTAAATTGATAATAGAGTCGCGGATACTTAGTAACTAAAACATAGAGGATCCTACGTTTCTTGCTAACTCTAGCATTCTTCAAGACAAGAGGCAAATAAGGCCTGGTTTTCTCCTGAAGTCTCTTGAATTCTACCGAATCCCCATCCTTAATCATCGTAAAGATAAGAAGACTTCCTGTAAAGAAGCGTGAAATGATGGCTTCTTGGAGTTCTGAACTCTCAGGATAGGTTGCATTCACAACCTCTTTTAAATGATCAATTGCTTCGTAAAACTCGTATTGTTTTGGCGTGAAAGCCGAGGCAGTAATGCTACCAGGTCTATGGTAATAATGGTAAATCGGAAGATGGTACAAGGCCACGGATTGGGCTTGGTTGAGATGCTCACTGATAACATAGAGGTCTTCGTAGATGCGCCCCTTGGGGAAGGGAGCTTTCTCAAGAAGTTCTTTCCGATAGAGTTTCCCACAAGCAGAGACCGTTACAAGGTCTCCATAAAGCATCTCAGTCAGAGCCTTTGCCTTGTCATAGACCTTAACTTGGTCTAAATCAAGCTGATCCAAGTGAAAATTTTGAAAACGATGATAGTGAGCTGTTGGCTCTACTTTGCCACTCACCATATCTGCTTGGGTACGACTTTGTAGCTCTGCTAGCAGTTCCAAGGCGCAGGGTTCCAGATAGTCGTCTGGATCTAGGAAAGTAATCCAGTCGCCCTTGGCTTTCAAGACCCCATAGTTCCGAGCATCAGACAAGCCACCGTTGACCTTATGGTAGCTAGTCACCCAATCATATTGCTGGGCATACTGGTCACACAAGTATCCTGAGCCATCACTCGAGCCGTCATCAATCAAGAGGACTTCCATATCCTTGTAAGTCTGATGTTCCAAACTCTCCATGGCATAATGAAGGTAGTCCTCCACATTATAAACAGGCACAATTACCGAAATCATATTTTCTTTTCTTTCTCTTACTTAGTTTTACAGTTTAAATCTCAAATGAGCTTCTATCTGGAAGCAGTTGATCCATAGCCTTGATAAAGTCTGTCATCACCTGCTCCTCGTCTTGAATGTTGAATCCATCATTGATACACATAATTTGGTATTTGCCAGAATTTAGTATCTTCCAAAAATCTGGTCCGGCATTATCCAAAGAAAAGAGTCCTCCCAACTTAGGATTTCCGATAGCGTATTTACCACTGGCAATCTGCCAATACTTAAAGAGCCAAACATTGGTATCAGAAGGATTTCTAAAGCGACTAGCCGAGGTTATTTCCAAGACAGCTTTTTCCTTTTCCCATACCAAATTCATCGTTGATTTTAATAGGGGGTAGGGTAAATGGCTTTCCCAGAAACCACAGATAAACTGACTATTTCTGTATAGTAGCGACTTAACGATACTTTTTAATCCCTGCTTTGGATCAAAGAATTGGCCATTCTTCAAAATTTCATTTCGACTGAAATAGCTAGTGACAATCTCCATGTCATTTATCTGAAAATTCCCCGTTCCATATCGCTCAGGAATAATCGGTGAAAGAGCCGTATTATATTTGGGTAAACCATCCTCTGAGAAAAAATCTGTCGGCTCGACTGGAGCTGTCAAATACATATCGTCATTAAAAAAAACAAAATGCTCAGAGAGACCAGGGATTCGATGGATGTTACTTTCGATAGGATTGGCAGAAAAAACTGGCAGGTAGTCATTACAGATAATCTCTGTATGATCTACCAACACCAATTTTTCACTATTTATATCTAACCAGCTTGGCTTTTGCTGGTCGGTCACGAGGTAGACCTTATTAACCCATGGTGCAAACTTTTCAACCCCTCTAAACCAGTATTTAAAAGTTCCCCAATCACGGTAGGCTTTCACAGAATTCATGCTGTTTTTAGAAGTATCCACAGCTCCAGAATATTTAGCTTTCTTGGCTTGCCAAATTGGATCTCCACCATCAACCCAAGTAACAACAAAATCTATTTTATTCATAACTAATCTTTTCTATCTGTTTTATACAACTCCGAGAAGTTCTTGATGTAACTCTCCAAAGAAAACAGCTCTTTTTGTCTCTGATATCCTACTCGCCCAAATTTTTCTCTTTTTTCAGAACTATCTAGTAAGAGAGAAATGGCATTAGAAAGTTCTTGAGGACGATTTGGTTTGACTAAGCAACCACTTTTGTCATCTACTACCATTTCAGCTATTCCCCCATTGTTATAACCAACAACTGGTTTTGAACAAGCCATGGCTTCTAGGACTACTGTAGGTAGGGAATCAGGTTTTATACTTGGTAAGACAAAGATATCAAACATATTATAAAGTTCAGAAGTCTTATCGTAGTAATCAATACGATGAATTTGTGACACAACAGATGAAGAAGCTATTCTCTTATCTAGTTCTTCTAAGCGCCATTCTTCACCAGGAAAAACACCTCCAGCCAGGAAAGCCACCGCTTGCTCATTCTTTTCCAAAAGTGGCTCGACTGCTTCTATGAAATCATTTTGTCCTTTAATAGCATTGACCCGACCAATCATGCCAATCACAAGTGCATCTTGCGCAATGTCAAATTTTTCACGAATAGAAGACGCATCCATTGGATAATAGACAGCATTATCGACACCGTTATAAATCACTTCCACTTGGCTATCTTTGATAAAGGGAGACTGCTTGATATGATTAGCGACCGCTTGGGACACCGTCACAATCTTGTCTGCATATCGTCCCATGAGCATATTGATAAAGTCAGAAATAGCTTTGGGTTTGACGATAATCTCATGAACATGCCAAATCAAAGGCAGCTTGAGCTTGCGTTTCAAATAGATGCCCTCCAAAACAGCCGCTGTATTATTGTGAACCATATCTATACTGTGTTCTCGAGCATAGAGGGCGATTTGCTTAGCATAGAAATTATAAGAGCGAATATAGTCGGCAATGCCTTTAGGATTAAAGTATTTTCTACGTAAAATCGGATAATCCAACACGCTGACCTTAGCTCCAACTTGGCGCAAAGCCTCGACTAAAACACCGTCATTTGGCAAGATGACGTGAGCTTCAAATTCTTTGGAATCCAATCCTTTTATCAATTCCAATAAAACCTTATCTGCTCCATACATTTCTGCACCAGCATGCAAGTATAAAATCCGTTTCATTCCCTATCCTTTAAACACTTCTTCATAATCTGACACAATCTTTTCCCATGTGAAAGCCGAGATAATTCTTTGGCTTGACTTGAAATCCAAGTCAGCTATCACTACCTGATCAAATCCCTCTACTTCCTCAATGACGCGTGCCAACTCATCTTTTTTCCAATAAATGGCCCCGTCTTCACCAACCTCACGGTTAAAACCAACATCTAGCAACAAATTTAGTTTTGTGGATGCTAAAGCTTCCAGTAGAGAAGGGTTGGTTCCTCCAACCTCATGCCCATGGAAATAGGCAAAGGCATTTTCACGGATGTACTTGAGCAACTCTTGGTCATAGACAGTACCGACAAATTTGACCCTAGGATCTTTGTCAAAACCAGTATCCCGTAACAACTGGTCGTAAAATTTATTCTGCTCCACATTTGTGATGAGAACAAAGTCCTTTTTGGACTTGGACTTGATAAATTCACGAATCATGGCTTCGTAGTTATTTTCAGGAACAAATCGTCCCACTACTAGATAATAGCCATTTTCGCTAACTTCTTTTTCCTTATACCAATCTCGAACTTTGGCATCTTCTGCTTTCAGGATTGAAGGAGCTGTATCTGTCCCATAGGCAATATAGGTGGTCTTTGGTTGGTACTGCTTATAATCCTCTTGGATATATTGTTCGATATTTTTACTGTCACAGACCAGTAAATCTGCATGTTTGACCATGTGCTTCTCTGAAAATTTCCAGTACTTACGAACTGGCAGGCTCCACTTTGCTCGTAGCCATTCATGACCATCAGGATTCACCAGCAAAGAGCCACCAATCGCACGAATTTTTTTCTTAAGTCCAGAAATAAAAGGACCGATGCGACAAGCTAGAATGTAAAAAATGGGAGCCTCGTCCTTGTTCTCCTTAGCCAATTCAATAGCCTTGTTGACCGCTGCAATATCGTAAGCGATGGCGCGGGCCGGTCCGATATTGGGTACGTCGATGTTGAAACAAATGGCTCCATTGTGCTCAAACTGATCTTCCGTGATACCAGACTTGGCTGAATTTTCACGCATACAAGCAACATAGTATTGTATGTTGCTGTCTTTTTGATATTCGGTTAATTTTTCAACAAAGGTTTCAAATCCTCCGTACTTAGCAGGAATCCCCTTTGAACCAATAATATAAACTGACTGTTTCATTTCTCTCCTAACAGGACTGAAGGGCAGAAATTACTTCGCCCCATCTCTCATAAATACAACTTTAACGGTCTTTAACAATATTTCAATATCTTTCCAAATAGTCCAATCATCAATATAGGCCACATCTAACTTGACAACTTCATCGAAATCCTTGATCTCGCTTCGTCCACTGACTTGCCACAAACCTGTTATCCCAGGTTTAAAACTCAATCGACGTTTTTGCTCAGGTGTATATTTTTCATACTCATCCACTGTTGGGGGACGGGTTCCGACCAGACTCATATCTCCCATTAAAACATTCCAAAACTGCGGTAACTCATCTAGGCTGGTCTTACGAATAAAGCGACCAATTGGAGTGATACGAGGATCATCATCGACCTTAAACATGCCCCCCTGCATAGTATTTTGCGCCAAAAGTTCTTGTTTCCGCTGCTCAGCATTCACGCACATAGATCTAAATTTATAGAAAGTGAAATGTCGACCATTTTTTCCAATACGCGTTTGAGAAAAAATCGCTGGCCCACCATCTTGTCGAATCATCGGAACCAAAACAATGCTCACCAAACCACAAATAATCAATCCGACAATCGAACCGACAATATCAATGAAACGTTTGGCAATGACATGACTGGTCTTATAAAATTTTGTAGAAAACGTGATAACATTCAGCCCTGCCATCCCACGAATCTTTTTATCACTACCTAGATAGTTATTAAAAGCATTCAGATTAACTGTAACATCAATTCCCAATGTCTCAAAAAGTGAGATAAACTCCCCGATGTCGTACTCTTCACTTGGTAGATTGATAAAGACCTCATCGACAACTTCATGAGTAGCAAAGTCTAAGATATTCTCAGCAGGTACAACGGTTAAGGTTTGATGCCGAAAATCAGGCTGGTCTAAAACACTGACCGCCACCAAATTCCAAAAAATTTCTCCCGACTCTATCAGCCTATCGATGACTTTTTCAACCCTAGAGGTCGCTGTTATCAAGAATATCTTCTTACTCCCCTTGAGATTTGGAAAGATGCTTTTTCTATAGCGTTTAATGCATAGATTCAACAAATACAACAGAATAGAGTGTATAGTCAAAAAATAAATCATTCCTCGTCTAGAGATACTAAAACGATCTTCTAAGAAAAAATTCGAAATACTGATAGCTAAAGCAAAGAACACGATATACTTTGTCGTGTTGATAAACTCTGCTAAATAACCCCTTTTAAAAAAATCATGCCCATAATCACTGATATAAAAAATAAAAAAATGAAGAATGAACAAGATAATAACAGAAGTATTTACAATCTCTGTTTCCTTAACAAAACTAAGTAAATAAGCTAATAAAATGACAAGAAAACTCTGGATTGTCGCCAAAGTAATCTTCAATCCCTTTTCTTCCATAATATCTTCCCTAAACTATTTATTATTTTTTGCCATAATTCCCATAGTTTCCATATGCTCCATAGGAACCATATTTTTCAACTGAAGTATTGAGTTTATTAAGCACAATTCCTAAGAATGGTTTGCCTGTTTGTTCGAGTTGTTCTTTAGCTTTTTGGACATCACGACGATTTGTTTCACCAGCAGCAGTTACTAAAACAGAAGCGTCACACTTCTGCGTGATAATCGCTGCATCGATAACAACTCCAATCGGAGCAGTATCTACGACAATGTAGTCAAAGTACTTGCGTAAGGTGTCAATCATGGTCGCAAAATTTTCACTTTGTAGCAAAGCTGTAGGGTTTGGGGATACAGAACCCGCTTGAATGACAAACAAATTTTCAACATTGGTTTCACATAAACCTTGTGATAGGTCTGTTGTGCCTGACAAGAACTCTGTTAGGCCTGTAATCTTTTCCCGTGATTTAAAGACACCTGACATGACTGAATTACGAATATCGGCATCGATTAACAGCGTCTTATAGCCCGCACGCGCGAAAGCCCAAGCAATATTTGTAGAAGTAGTTGACTTCCCTTCACCCGGTTTCACAGACGTGATCGAAATAACTTTCAAATTATTCCCACTCAACTGTATATTGGTACGAAGCGCATTATAATATTCTTCAGCTTTTCTTGCCAAATCTAATTTTTTTTGTACAATCTCTAATGTTGGCATCTCTCTCTCCTATTTCAATTTATCCAAATTTGGAACTACTCCCAATAGCGCAATTTGCATCACATCTTCGATATCTTCTGGACGTTTCACTCGTGTATCTAAGAGCTCAACTAGGAGAACCGTAACAACCATTACAACTGCGCCAGCAAGAAATCCAACCATGGTATTGCGACGGATATTTGGAGACGATGGGGATGTTGCAGGACGAGCTTCTTCAAGCGTTGTCACATCTGAAACTCGCGTGACGCTGATGATCTTTTGAGCCGCAACCTCTCTCAAAGAGTTGGCGATACGGCTAGCTTCCTCAGGTGCACGGTCTGTAACAGAAATCGATACAATACGCGTATCCACTGGAACTGTTACTTTGATTTTACTAGCTAGACCTTTTGGAGGGAGTTCTAGTTTCAAATCAGTCGCAACCTTCTCTAAAACGTCTTGCGAGAGAATGATTTCGCGATAGTCTTTTACCAAGTAAGATCCTGCTTGCAAATCTTGGTTAGTCAAGCCAGGCTTATCTCCCTGATTACGATTGACCACATAAATTCTGGTCGTACTCGTAAACTCCGGCTTCACAATAAAACTACTGTAGGCAAATGCTACTATCCCTGTCACGAATGCTACCAAAGCAATTAACAATTTTCGTTTCCAAAGGATTTTAAGTAAGTGAAATACATCGATTTCCATCATATTTTGTTCTTTCATTTTTTCTCCTAAATCAATTGATCCATTATTATTTTTCGGGGATTATCCTTAAAAAGTTCCTTAGCCTTATCTTCACTGTATTTTTTGGCAATGATATCATAGGCTTCCTCCATATGAGGAGGTCTGTGATCCAAGTTGTGCATATCACTTGCGATCACGTGAACCAGATCTCGTTCCAAGAAATACTGAGCTCTCTTTTTCATGAATTTATAAGTTTCTCCGAAGAGTTTAGGTTTCAAGACATGAGAACTATTGACTTGAGTATAACATCCCATATCAATCAGCTCTCGCACGCGCTGCTCATTGTTTTCTAAAGCATCGTAACGTTCAATGTGGGCAATGATGGGTGTAATGCCTAACATTAGAATATTACTCAGCCCCTTATGCATATCCCGATAGGGTGTATTCATACTAAACTCAATCAAAGCATAGCGACTATCGTTGAGGGTCGGGATTAATTTCTTTTCTAACTTCTCAACAACATCTGGCGTATAGTAGATTTCTGCCCCATAGGCAATGATTAAGTTATCCGCAACTTCCTTAGCCATTTCTCGCACCTTTAGAAAGTTAGTCGCGATTTTTTCTTCAGGAGTTTCGAACATCCCTTTTCGTCTATGCGAAGTTGAAACGATTGTCCTCACTCCTTGACTGTAGGCCTCTCTAAGAAGTTTTTTACTGTCCTCTATTGACTTTGGACCATCATCCACATCAAAAACGATGTGCGAATGAATATCGATCATGCTACTTGCCCTCCATCACATCATTGATAGCAGCTTTCGCAGCGGCCAAGCTACTTTCATCAATTTCCATCATGTAGAGGTTACTATCTGGCATAGCGTATGAAGGAAGATCCGTGCGTCCAGTTCCTTTCAAGTCTTGAGAGTTGACTTTGTAGTTCCCACCACTCTCCAATTGAGTATTAACCAGATCCATCATGGTTTCCAAAGGCATATTGGTCTGAAGAGAATCTTGTAATCCTTGAATAATATTGTCATAGTTCTTCAAAGCTTCAGTTGATGTTAATTTCTGAATCACAGCTACAATAACCTTTTGTTGGTTTCGACCACGGTCACGATCTCCATCTGCTAGAGAGTAGCGCTCACGGACAAAACCAAGAGCCTGCTCAGAGTCTAGATGGACATTCCCAACAGGAAAATGGTACTTGCCATGCAAAGAAGTGAAATCCTGATCATTATAGACATCAACACCACCTAGAAGGTCAATCAATTTCAAGAAAGAAGTGAAGTTCAAGCGAACATAGTAATTGATATCAACCCCGTATAGGTTTTCCAAGGTATGAATCGACGAGTCCACTCCATAAATCCCAGCGTGGGTCAATTTATCCTTTTGATTATTTCCCCCATCCGCAATCGGAACATAAGAATCTCGAGGCGTTGTAGTCAGAAGGATTTTCTTGGTATCTCGATTCACAGTCATTAGAATATTCACATCAGAACGCGATACTGAACTAATCGGACCATAGGTATCAATACCGCTCACATAAATATTGAAAGCTTTATTCTTCGATACCTTTGGTGCCGCAACATCCTTAGTTAATTGTTTTGTATAGATTTTTTTGATTTTTGAAGCATAATCTGGATACTCTGCTTCAATGATATTTTCAAAGACACTATTTAAGACAATTGCTTTCGTTTCGCCAGAAAGCAGACTCTTATAAGCTGCTAGATAAGAAGTACTCTGTTCAACTATCAAGTCTTTACTCTGTGTCGTCTTAATATCCGCCACCAACTTTTGGATATTATCATTATCTGTTTCAGTCGGACCTTTTACACTCTCTAACTGAGTCACATTATTGATTTCACTATCTTTCAAAACGACCACACTCATCGAATACTCTGAGTAGTTTGAAGTCGCATTGATATGATTGGTAAAACCGACAAACTGTTGCAAAGCATAGAGAGAAACGGAGCTAACTACGATGGCAAGCGTCAAAAAGAAGACCGTAAACTTCTCAGCTTTTTTATAAACAATCAGCAGTAGTCCTACTAAAGCAGCTAATAAAACGAGAACTGCAGAAATAATATTCAGGTATCTAAAGGCTAAAATGTTGTGTCTAAAAATCAAGAACAGCAAAAAACTACCCAACAGTAGATAAATGGTTAATAAGACTATGTTAACATTTCGTTTCATGTTGCCAGAACGAGCTCTCTTTGAACGTCTACTCATGA
Source organism: Streptococcus oralis (assembly GCF_023110055.1). Lineage (GTDB taxonomy): Bacteria > Bacillota > Bacilli > Lactobacillales > Streptococcaceae > Streptococcus > Streptococcus oralis_BY. Next base: position 1,216,643 of record NZ_JALDVG010000001.1, read on the forward strand.
TAATCCCCTATACACGTTAATAGTTATAAATATTATATCACAATCATGATGGAAATTCCATCCATCCTTGCTATTTTCAGCGTTTTCATTCGCTTTTGTTCTCTTAAGTTGCTCTGAAATATAAGCAAAGTTCCGAATGCCATTCTGCACAAAAAGACAAGGCGCTCAGGGGCAACCTTGTCTGTAATCTTATTTTACGTGGTTTTCAAACTCTTTTTGGCTCTTTTCGATGGCTTTTTTACTTTCTTCTTCCCACTTAGCCTTGGCTTCATCAAATTGTTTCTTGGTAACAGGGTCTTTTTGTAATCTCATGTACTTATAATTATTTCCGTCACCCTTGATTCCCACTAGGGAGTAGGCACGTGTAAACGGAGTTACTTTGGTTACAGAGGCTGTACCACCATTTGACATAGCAGACATAACTAGAGAATTGTCAATCATCCAAGCTTGAGCTTCAGCGTATTTTTCATAACGCTTAGCGACATCTTTATTCTCAGCATCTGCTTCTTTTAGAAGTTTCGTATAGATATCGAGCCCCAAACTCTTAATGAGCTCTTGGTCTTCCTTGGCATCAAGACCAAAAATCTTGAGATAGAAGCCAGTTTCAGCATTGAAGGGATCTAGATAAGTTGATGGATCCTGGTAATCACCAACCCAACCATCAAAGTTTAGGTCGTAGTCACGAGCTGCTGGATTTGGTGCTAGGAAGGCAACATTTCCAAAGTCATCTGTAGAAAGCTGTTGAACATCAATGACGATATTGTCAGAACCTAGTACTGTTTCAAGGGTTTGTTTAACCGAGTTCATACCAGAAACCGCATTTTTATTCGTCTGATCAATAGGGACATCCAAATGGATTGGGAAAGTCACGCCTTGGGCTTCCAATTCCTTTTTAGCTTCCGCAAATTTTGCTTGGGCTTTTTCCTTGTTGAAGTAAGCATCTTGAGCGTCTGCCAAATTGATACCTGACCACTCAGTTCCGTAGTTCACAAGCTTAGAAGCTGTTACTTCTCCAAAGGTCTTATCTCCCACCTGAACAAATGTTGGGGGAACTAGAGTATTACGAAGGGTTTTGCTCGCTGCTTCTTCACCGTTAGATTGAGCAGAGTAGGCTGTTCGATCAATTCCAAAGTTGATAGCCTGACGGAAATTTTTATTTAAGATAGCTGTTTGAGCTGATTTCTTTTGTTCGTCCGTTGTTTTAGCGGTATGATTATAGATTTTGCGGTTGACGTTAAAGTTAAAGTACCAAGATGTCTTGTCTTGTAAGCTATAGACGATATTGTCTTGGTATTTTTCTTTTGTCTTAGCATAATTCGAACTATTTGGATAGACTCCTGCAATCGAGTAAGCACCACTTTCAAAGTTTCGAATGGTCATCTCCTGATCTGACCCATCAAAGTAGGCTAACTTAACTTTTTCAATGGTTACTTTATCATGGTCAAAATAGTGTGGATTCTTCACATATTCGATCGAAGATTTTGATGTGAAATCTTTTAACAGATATGGACCGTTATAAAGGATGCTGTCTGGTGTCAAGGTACCAAAGTCTTTATCTTTTGATTTCAAAAACTCTTCGTTGACTGGGAAAAGAATACTATTGGTTGTCTTAGAGTTCCAATAAGGTTCTGGTCGTGTCAAAGTGTACTCAACCGTATAGTCATCCAAGGCTTTGACACCAACAGTTGAAAAGTCATTGGTCACACCCGTCACATAGTCATTCAATCCCTTGATTGAATTTTGAATCAGATCCATGGCTTGCCCCTTGTTGTCCGCAGCATATTTGATCCCAGTGACAAAATCCTGAGCTTTGACTGAAGCATATTCCTCACCATCAGCTGTATACCACTTGGCATCTTTTCTAAGCTTGTAGGTATAGGTCAAACCATCTGCTGAAACTGACCAATCCTCTGCAAGAGCAGGCACGAGGTTCCCGTAGCTGTCATTTTCTAGCAAACCATCTACAAGATTGGTAATAACGGCAGTGTTATCTGCATAATAATCTAGGAGATAGTTAAAAGTTGTTGGATTCGCACTAAATGTTGATGAATAAGTGCTAGTATCTGTATTGGACTGTCCACATGCAGAGAGCAAAATCCCTGTCGCTAAGACAAGACCTGTCCCAATCAGTCTTTTTTTCATTTTGATCATCATTCACTCCTTTATGTCACTTTTTATAACATAACCATATTTTATCAAATTTATTCAAAAATGTAAAGTTACTACTTTTATGACAACTGGTGTCTCAAAACAAAAAAAGGAAGCACAGTTTCCTGCAACTTCCTTTTCTATTTATAGATTACTTGACGTGTTTTTCAAGTTCTTTTTGGTATTTGGCATTTGTCTCGATTTTTTCTTGTTGCCATTTCTTGAAGGCTTCTTCGTATTCTTTTGCAGTCACAACATCATTTTGCAACTCCAAACCTTTGAACACAAATGGGTCGCCCTTGATTCCGACTTGAGAGTATGCTTTTGTGAATGGTACAGTACGGCTAACAGTTGGAGAACCACCTGAAGAAGCAACTGGGATTAAGAGCGAGCTGTCTGACACCCAAGCTTGAGCTTTAGCGTATTTTTCATAACGCTTATTAAGGTCGCTAGTTTCAGCTGCAGCATCATCCAAAAGTTTCTTGTATTCGTCCAGTCCAACTTGAGCCATCACTTCTGGATCTTTTCCGCGAGTGATTCCCAAGTGTTTAAGGGCCGATCCCTTCTTGGCATCAAGGATGTTGAGGTAGGTAGCTGGGTCTTGATAGTCTGGTCCCCAACCAGTTCCGTTCAAGTCATAGTCTTTTTGAGATGGCACCTTGGCTTGAGACGTAATGCTAATTTTTTCATTATCTGTCATTTGAAGGACATCGACAATGATATTTTCAGTGCCAAGCGATGATTCGATTGACTGCTTGAGTGAGTTGGTTTGTTGAACTGCGATTACATCTGTTTGTTCAACCGGGATATCCAAATGGATTGGGAAGGTAACTCCCTTGCCCTGCAATTCTTCCTTGGCTTTAGCAAAGGCAGCCTTAGCTTTTTCAGGACTGTAAATCGTATCCTTTCCATCTGTAAGGGCTACATCTTTCCACTGGTCTCCATATGAAACAAGCTCTGCCTGCGCCAACTCTCCAAAGGTTTTTTCACCAACTTGAACGTAGTCATGTGGCACTAGGCTGTTACGGATAATCTTGTTCGCACCTTCTTCACCATTCAACTGAGCAGTATAAGAATGACGGTCAAGGGCAAAGTTCAGCGCCTGACGGAAGTTCTTGTTGAGAAGAGCTTCTTTCGTTGATGTTTTTTGAGCTTCGTCTGTTTTGGCTGTCTTATTGTAAGATTGGCGGTTTACATTAACAGTGAGGTAGTAGCTAGTCGCTTCTTGTGGACTGTAAACAATCTTATCACCGTACTCTTGTTTAGTTGACTCAAAGTTTGAGCTTGTTGGGAAGAGACGGGCTGTTGTATAAGCTCCTTGTGTAAAGCTACGAATCAAAGATTCTTGGTCTGATCCATCGTAGAAAGTTAGTTTAATATTGTCAATCTTGACATTGTCCTTATCCCAGTAGTTTGGATTCTTTTCATATTCAATGAGTGATTTTGAAGTCAATGATTTCAAGAAATAAGGACCATTATATAGGATACCTGAAGGGGTTGGTGCACCGTAGTCGCTCCCTTTAGAATTCAAAAATTCTTCATTAACTGGAAGCATGGTTGCAGTTGTGACCTTAGAGTTCCAGAAACTTTCTGGTTTGTTGAGCGTGTATTCTACCGTGTAATCATCAACAGCCTTAACTCCTACGGTAGAGAAATCATTGCTCTCACCACTAACATACTCTGCCAAACCTTTGATAGAATCCTGAATCAAAGAAAGACCATCTGATTTTCCGTCAGCAGCATGTTTAAGCCCAGTAACAAAGTCTTTGGCCTTAACTTCAGCGTATTCTTCTCCATCAGAAGTATACCATTTTACACCCTTACGAAGTTTGTAGGTGTAAGTCAAACCATCCTTTGAAACAGACCAGTCTTCTGCAAGTGATGGAATTAAGTTCCCATACTTATCATTTTCCAAAAGACCATCAACAACGTTTGCTATAACGTCAGAGGTTGAGCTCTTGCTCGTCACACTATAGTCCAAAGAAGATGGATCCATAGCGTAGACATAAGAGAATGTCTTGGGAGCATCCGCTTTCTTTTCACTTTGCCCACAAGCAGTTAACAGTAGGGCTGCACTCAAAACAGCACCTGCTCCTAAGAGCCACTTTTTCGATTTCATAAGTAATCTCCTTAAAGATAGTGTTTTCACCATTATACCCTATTTTTTCATAAAAGCAAGAACTTTCGCCAGATTTTTTAGAAAATTCTAACAAATATTTTTTAAAGGGTTTTCTACATATTTTTCAACAAAAGAACCCCAAGCATCAAAGGCTTGAGGTTCACTTATTTTAATCCGTTAGTTTCACACAGAAAGCATCCCATGGAGCCAAGGTTTGTTTTTCAACTGCTTCTTTAGCAGTAGTGTTTTCAATCAAGATTGACTTAACTCTTCCTTCTACTGAAAAGTTTTGTTTTTCATTGGACAAGTTAGCCACAACTAGGAAGCGACGGTCACCGTCCTTACGAATATAGGCAAAGACCTTATCAGCCGTATCGAGTAATTCAAAATCAGCTCGAATCAACCAGTTGTTCTCCTTACGAATTTGAACGAGTTTTTGATAAGTATAGAAGATCGAATCTGGGTTTGCTAGTGCTTCTTGAACGTTGATTTCTTGATAGTTTGGATTAACTGCCAACCAAGGTTGACCTGTTGAGAAGCCAGCATTTTTGCTTTCATCCCATTGCATCGGGGTACGGGCATTATCACGTCCGATGACACGGACACTATCCATGATTTCTTCCATCGGAACGCCTTTTTCAAGAGCCTCACGCGCATAGTTGAGGGATTCAATATCTTCTACTTGATCCAGTGTTTCAAACGGATAATTGGTCATCCCAATCTCCTCACCTTGGTAGATATAAGGTGTCCCTCTCATGAGATGAAGCAAGATTGCAAAGGCTTTGGCAGATTTTTCACGGTATTCTTGGTCATTTCCCCAGATAGAGACGATGCGAGGGAGGTCATGATTATTCCAGAAAAGGGAATTCCAGCCGTCCTCAACTCCTAATTCTGTCTGCCATTTGTTGAAAATTTCTTTTAACTTCCCTACATTTAACTCTTTTTGGTAGTGCCACTTAGGTTGCCCTTCCTGATACTGAAGACAGATGTGTTCAAACTGGAAGACCATAGACAATTCTTGCCCCTTTGGATCCGAGTAGAGTTTAGCAATCTCTGGCGTTGCCCCCCATGTTTCCCCTACTGTCAAGAGATTCTTATCTCCAAAAGTCGCCTGATTCATTTCCTTGAGATAGGGATGGAGCATGGGACCGTTATTAACTACTTTCTCATCAGGAATTTTCCCAATCATGTCAATAACATCCATACGAAAACCGCCAATGCCCTTATCAATCCAGAAGTTCATCATCTCATAAATTTTCTGGCGCAGTTTTTCATTCTCCCAGTTGAGATCCGGCTGTTTCTTGCTGAAAAAGTGAAGATAGTATTGACCCGACTTTTCATCGTATTCCCAAGCAGATCCACTAAAGATAGACTCCAAATCATTGGGCTTATCTCGCCAGATATAGTAGTCTCGCTCAGGGCTATCAGGATTTTCACAGGCCTCGACAAACCAAGCATGCTCATCCGAGGTATGATTGACCACCAAGTCCATGATGATACGAATATCACGTTTCTTAGCTTCTGCGATGAGTTGGTCCATGTCCTCCATGGTTCCGAAAATAGCAGCAATCGCTTGATAATCAGCAATATCATAGCCATTATCATCCATCGGACTGTCATAAACAGGAGAAAGCCAAATCGCTGTAATCCCTAACTTAGCTAGATAGTCTAATTTACTGGTAATTCCTGGCAAATCACCAATGCCATCTCCGTTGCTGTCCATAAAACTCTTGGGATAGACTTGATAGACTACGGCATTGTGCCACCATTTTTCTTGCATCTTCTTACCTCATTATTTTAATAATCTATAATCTATGATAGCGCTTTTTTAAACTTAGTGCAAGCGTTTGCCTAATCTTTTTGATTTCTTTTTTGACTCCGTAGTTTCCTATCTTCCAATTTTTTATTATAATAGAGGTCAGAGGTAAAAAAATGAAAAAACAAGCTTTTAGTTCTGAACAATATTTGAATCTACAGCGCGACCACATTTTGGAGCGCATTAACCAATTTGACGGCAAGCTCTACTTGGAGTTTGGTGGCAAAATGTTGGAAGATTTCCACGCTGCTCGTGTCCTTCCTGGTTATGAGCCTGACAATAAAATCAAGCTCTTGCAAGAATTGAAAGAGCAAGTTGAGGTTGTGATCGCCATTAACGCAAGCAACATCGAACATTCCAAAGCACGTGGCGACCTAGGCATTTCTTATGACCAAGAAGTTCTTCGTTTGATTGACAAATTCAATGAGCTGGGAATTTTTGTTGGCTCAGTTGTCATCACACAGTACGCTGGACAACCTGCTGCAGATGCCTTCCGCAACCAGTTAGATAAAAACGGGATTGATTCCTATCTTCATTATCCAATCAAAGGATACCCGACGGATATGGATCACATTATTTCTCCCGAAGGCATGGGGAAAAACGACTACATCAAAACCAGTCGCAACTTGATCGTCGTAACAGCTCCTGGACCTGGTTCTGGAAAATTGGCCACTTGTATGTCCAATATGTACAACGACCAACTTAATGGCATCAAGTCTGGTTACGCTAAGTTTGAAACCTTCCCAGTTTGGAATCTTCCCCTTCATCATCCGGTCAACTTGGCCTACGAGGCTGCAACCGCAGACCTTGATGATGTCAACATGATTGACCCCTTCCATCTTCAAACTTACGGAGAAACTACTGTCAATTACAACCGTGATATCGAAATCTTCCCAGTGCTAAAACGTATGTTGGAACGCATTCTCGGTGAATCTCCATACGCTTCACCAACAGACATGGGTGTCAACATGGTTGGCTTCGCTATTACTGATAATGAATCTGCTATCGAAGCTTCAAAACAAGAAATCATCCGTCGCTACTATCAGACTGTACTTGATTTTAAAGCTGAAAAAGTCGGAGAAACTGCTGTCAAGAAAATTGAACTGCTCATGAACGACCTCGGTATCACTCCTGCAGACCGTAAGGTTGCTGTTGCTGCACGCCAAAAAGCAGAAGAAACTGGTGGTCCTGCCCTAGCCCTTGAATTGCCAAGCGGGGAAGTCGTGACTGGTAAAAACTCTGAACTCTTTGGTCCTACAGCTGCCGCCTTAATCAATGCCATCAAAAAATCAGCTGATATCGCTAAGGAAGTGAAACTAATCGAGCCTGAAGTCGTCAAGCCAATTCAAGGTCTTAAAATCGATCATCTAGGTAGCCGCAATCCTCGCCTCCACTCAAATGAAATTTTGATTGCGCTAGCCATCACAGCTATGGAAAATCCAGATGCTGCGCGTGCCATGGAAGAACTTGGCAATCTCAAAGGAAGCGAAGCCCACTCAACCATCATCTTGACCGATGAAGACAAGAATGTCCTTCGCAAGCTAGGCATCAACGTAACCTTTGACCCATACTACCAATACGATCGCCTGTATCGTAAGTAAATAAACAAGGCTGGACAAAAACTCAATTTGAGAGAAAAATCCAGTAAATCTTTACATAATAAAAAAATCAAACGTATAATATCAAGCCTTTTGGACACTTGGTATTATGCGTTTTTATAATCTTCCATCCTCATTTATTTTAATGAAATTGTCAACTCGACAGAGGCTCCTCCTTGATCTGGATTGAGCAGGGTCAGACGGCCACCATGCAAGAGAGCTACCTGCTTAGAAAAGGCTAAGCCGATACCATGATGGGGATTAGCTGAATTGCGGCTTTGGTCACTCTGGTAAAAGAGCTGTTCCGCTCCCAGCAGCATCTCCTCTGAAAATGCTGGACCGTTGTTCCAGATAGCAAAAACCAACTGATCCTGCTGCACTGATACCATCAGCTTCACTTCCTTTTGATTCTGGTCTGCATGTTCAAGCGCATTCAGTAAAATATTGAGCAAAGCTCGCTTGAGATAGTCCAAATGAATTGACAAAATCAGACTAAGCTCACAATCTTCTTGGAGGTAGAAACGATGGCTTTCCTGTTTGCTGAACAGTGCCCAATCATCCTGTAGATAAGCCAAAAAGTCCCCTAAGGAAAGCTGAATGAACTGATTAGAATCAATCTGAAAAGTCTTAGCGTAATCAATCAAAGAGCCACAATACTCTTCCATCTTGTGACTAGCCTGCAAAATCTCAGCAGCATAGTCTGCCTGTGGCTGGCCCAACTGCGCCAATTCCAAGAGCTCAGCGTTCCCTTTAATCACAGTTAGGGGCGTCTTCAAATCGTGCGATGTCGCTGACAGCTGTAAAATCAACTCCTGATTATGCTGCTGCTCTCTTTCTAGAAGACGAGCATTTTCTTGGTGGCTGCTCCGTAAATCGCTATAGACTTCTAGCATTTCCTCAATCCGAAAAAGCTGACTTTGATTTTCTTCTAAAAGCTTCTCGCTCTTTAGCATTTTTATTTCCCTGTCGATTTTTCGGAGCAATTTCAAAATATGATAAAAAGTAATCAGCAGCAAGCTCCCTGCCCAGAAGAACAAGGTGAAAAGAACGTAATCACTTCCTTGCGTAAATTCATAGCCTATAAGCACAAAAATCAAAACATGGAAAAAGACGATTTTTAAACTGGTTGTCCAAACTAGGCTTTTGAAATTTCGGGTTCTAATTGCCATCTATAGCCTACTCCTCTCACTGTTGCGATTGCTTGCAGCCCTTCTTGTTTGCATTTTTGGCGAATCTGATATACGTATTCTGAGATGGAGCGAAGCTGTGTTTCTGAGCTTTCTGGGTAAAGCAAGGTATGCAGGCGTTCAGCTGAAAAGGTCTGCTTGGGATTGCTAGCTAGTAAATGCAGCAACTTAAACTCTCGCTCTGAAAATTTCAAGACTTTACCAAAATAGGCAACTTCATAGCGCTCTGGATAAAATTGACAAGAAGCAATTTCAGAATATCGCTCCTCCCGTCTTTCCTCCCGCCGAAGATGAGCTCTGACACGCGCCAGCAATTCTTTGGTCCCAAAAGGCTTGACAATATAGTCATCTGCTCCGCGAAAGAGCCCTTCCACCTTGTCCGCCTCTAACTCCTTAGCTGTCAGAAAGATAATTGGACACGAAAGATGAGGACGAATGTAGGAACACAGCTCAAAACCATTAGCAGGCTCCATCATCACATCTAGCAAAATCAAGTCATATCCGACAAAATGCGTCAGCTCTAGCTCTTCTATTCGATCAAGCGTCGTCACATCATAAGCATCAAGGTCTAGGACGTTTTTCACCAGCTTCAAAATGCTTCGGTCATCATCAACCACCAAAATACGATACTGTCTCATGAATTCCATTATAGCATACCTCTAGCGAACATCTCGTTTCAAGGTCAAGAATATAGCAGAGCTCCAAACCAAAGCTAGCCAGAACAGCTGTATTACCAGCCCTGATAGATCTATTGAATGCTGAAGTCCTTCATACTCAAAAAGATTTAGCGTAGCCAGATCGGGTAGGTATTTTGCTTCCTTGATGAACGTTGCCAATAAACGGCTGAGACCAATCAAGAGAGGAAAGAGCACTGACACCGGCACAACCCAAGATTGAAAGACCAAAGCGAGGCCGGCAGTTAAAAAAGCCAGAAAAAGATTGCTGAGAAGACCAAAAGAGCTGTAATAAAGGAATTTCCCCAGTAAGGACCAGCTAAAGTCTAGGTCAAAACGAGCCAGCATAACAAGGAAACAGCTGCCTATCATGACACTGTAGAGAGCCAAGAGCAGCAAGGACAGAAAAAGGAATTTCCCAGCCAACCAAGCCTTTCTATTTGATACGGCTAGAAAATTCGTTCGCATCCCAGACTTGACAAACTCCTGGGCAAAATAGAGCGAAGTAAAGATGACGATGACAGGCTGCGCCAGATAGAGGGCGTGCAAAGCCTCACTCAGAGCCTTCGTCTGGCCAACTACTGTCTGACTATAGTCAAGATTCATCAGAAAAAAAGGAACGACTGCCAGAGCCACCAAGGTGGCACCAAGAGCGAGATAGTAAGAACGGAACTTAATCCATTCACTTCTAAGCAGAGCTTTGATCATCAGTAGCGCCCTCCTAAATCCGTCTTCAAAAAGCGCAGAGAGGTCATGCCGCCGATGACTAGCAACCATGCACCAAGTATCAACAGTCCTTGTGAGGGATTGTTGGCATATTGGGAAGTCGGCGTTGCGGCAAACAACTCTCCTGCTGGCTGGGGCAGATAAGCTCCCCAACTCGTGTGAGCTGCCAGGTAGTTTCCCAGATTATAGATTTGGGGTACGAGAAAAAGCAGAGGTACTAGCATGGTCCGAGCCAATAAACCTAACAAAAATGAAAGGATTCCTAATAAGGTCAGAGATAAGGTTTTCCACAAAATCAGACTCCAAGCTGCCTGATTGAGCAGAATCGGATCAAGTCCTTCCTTTCCTAAAGCGAGATGCATGACCATATAACTAAAGTAGATTGATAAAAAGCTAGTAGCAAGAGAAAAGCAAGTAAAGGTCATGAGTTTCCCCACAAGCAACTTCAGGCGGTTATTACAGGTCAAGAGACTGGTTCTCAAGCTATGAGACTGAAATTCCATAGCTCCCAAAATTCCAGCTAAAATGACCAAAACCATGACCGCCATAGAAGCCCCGTTGAGACCTAGATATTCCAGCGGATCAATGGCGTTTATCAGATTAGGAACCGTCTCAGGCGTAGCATCCAAGCCGATAGACAGATACTGTCGGCCCTCCAACCAGGATACGACAGGCACCAATAGCAGCACGAAGGCCACACTCACTTTGAAAGCCTTGGTTGAGCAGATTTTCAACCATTCTGAATGCAATAAAGACATCGTTTCTTTCATCTTAAACCTCCTCTGTCAAATCAAAGAAGAGATCTTCTAGACTGTCTGAATCTTGCAGCACCTCTTCCAATCGTCCTTGCTCAATAATTCGCCCATGATGAATCAAGACCACATCATCTGTCACCATTTGCACCTCTGACAGGATGTGGGAGGATAGAAGTACCGTTTTCCCTAAATCAGCCTGCTGACGGATGAACTTTCTAAACCACTTAATCCCACTTGGATCCAGTCCATTGGTCGGTTCATCTAATATAAGAAACTGAGGATCACCCAGCAAAGCTGCTGCTAAACCCAACCGCTGACCTTCCCCCAGAGACAGGCTTGACAAGAGGTCCTTCCTCTTATGAGCGATTCCAGTCATCTCTAAAACTTCATCAATCCGAGACTTGGGAATAGCATTACTCGCTGCAATAATCCTCAAGTGGTCATAAACCTTTCGATTTGGCAAACCGCCAATGCCGTCAAAGGCTGCACCTACCGTTCTGAGCGGATAAGTCATTGACTGATAAGTTCGCCCATCAAAAGTCGCAGTTCCTTCTGTCGCCCGATCTAACCCCAAGAGAATCCTCAAGGTCGAACTTTTCCCTGCACCATTTGGACCCAGAAAGGCTGTAATCCGACCGCTTCTAGCTGTAAAAGAAATATCTTCTAAAATCTGCTTGCTGCCATGTTTTTTGCAGACTCCTTCTATTTTCACTGTATGTTCCATACTGAACTCCTTTATCTTTATTTTCTACAGTATATCCAATCTAGTTCAGAATTAGTTCAGAAATCAAGCAAAAATTCTAAAAGTTGACTCCACCTTTCAAAAGTCGCTCTAGCTTCATTAGAAAGAACTCAGTTTTTCTTTATAATTCTGCGAGTTTTGTATGGAGACTTTATTATCATTCTAGTACCAAAAAGTCATTTATCAAACTCCATCAACAGCACCCTTTATGTTATAATGAAAGAAGAAAACTGAAAGGATTTACCATGTCAAAAGAAGTTATTGTCGAAAGTTTTGAACTAGACCACACCATTGTTAAAGCACCATATGTTCGCTTGATTGGGGAAGAAACAGGGCCAAAGGGAGATGTCATCTCCAACTTTGATATTCGCTTGGTGCAACCAAATGAAGACTCTATCCCTACCGCTGGCCTTCACACCATTGAGCACCTCTTGGCCAAACTCATCCGTACCCGTATTGACGGCATGATTGACTGTTCGCCGTTTGGCTGCCGTACAGGCTTCCACATGATTATGTGGGGACGCCATACCAGTGCTGAAATTGCAGCCGTTATCAAGGACTCACTCAAGGAAATTGCTGAGACCACTACTTGGGAAGATGTTCCTGGAACAACCATCGAATCTTGCGGAAACTACAAGGACCACAGCCTCTTTTCTGCTAAAGAATGGGCGAAACTCATCCTGGAACAAGGTATTTCAGATGATGCCTTTGAACGCCATGTCATCTAAACACAAAAGAACCAGTTACAATAACTGGTTCTTTTTTATTCTCAAAATCTCGAGTTAGGCTTTTTCTCGAATGATTAAGACGCCATCTTCCATATCTGCTTCCAAATGTTTAGCATCTAGATGATCCAAGTGGAAGTCCGTCACCTTGTCACGGATTTGTTGTTCAACCACGCGACGGAGAGGACGAACACCCATGACTTCATCATAACCTTCTTCTGTGATAAAGTCCTTAGCTGCTTGGCTGACTTCTAAATCAATGTCTTTCTTAGCCAAGGTTTGGTTGACTTCAGCCAACATCAAGTCCACAATCTTAGAAAGGTCTTCCTTAGTCAAGTGTGAGAACTCGATAACAGCGTTAAAGCGGTTGAGGAATTCTGGACGAAAGAATGGTTTCAAACGGTCCATCAATTCTGGTTTGTCCGCATCTTCTGTCAAGTTGGCTTCATAGCCAAATCCAGCATTTGATGTCGCGATAATGACAGTGTTCTTAAAGTTCACGGTATTTCCTTGACCATCAGTCAAACGACCATCATCCAATACTTGGAGGAGAAGGGTGATTACTTGAGGATCAGCCTTTTCGATTTCGTCCAAGAGAATGATAGAGTAAGGATTGCGACGAACACGTTCTGTCAAGGTATTGCTATTGTCATCATACCCCACATAACCGGCTGTTGTACCGATTAACTTAGATACAGCTGTGCGGTCACTGTATTCAGACATATCCAAACGAATGATCGCATCCTTAGTTCCAAACATATCCAGTGCCAATTGCTTAGCGAGCTCGGTCTTACCAACCCCAGTTGGACCTACAAAGAGGAAGCTACCGATTGGACGATTGCCTTCATCAAAACCAGCACGGTTACGACGGATAGCACGAGCCACTGCTTCTACTGCCTTATCTTGACCAATAACCTTGTGTTCCAAACGATGAGCCATATCCTTGAGACGCTCGATGTCTGACGCTCCCATTTGTGATACTGGAATACCTGTCATTCGTTCCACAGATTCAGCCACATCGTTGACAGTGGCAGTCACTTTCATATCTTCTGTGTGGTTTTCGACTTTTTTCTCCAATTCTGCAATGCGAGTTTTGGCATTGAGAGCTGCTTCGAAGTCTTCTGCTTCAACTGCTTTTTCTTGCTTGTCTTTTTCTGCCTCAATTTCACGTTCAACAGCATGAACATCTGTTACCGGATGTTGAGCTGCCAAGTGAGCCGCCGTTACATCGACAAGGTCAATAGCCTTATCAGGCAAGCTACGTTGAGGAATATATTGGATTGAATAATCCACTGCTGCTTTCAAGACTTCATCTGGCAAGATAACATTGTGGTGTTGTTGATAGAGGTCACGAATTCCTTGAAGGATTTTGAAAGTATCTTCAGCTGAAGGAGCATTGACCTTGACTTCGTTGAAACGACGAGCAAGAGCTGCATTCTTCAAGATAGTGTTACGGTATTCATCCTGAGTTGTTGCACCAATAACAGTCAATTCACCACGGGAGAGAGCTGGTTTGAGAATATCTGCAAGCCCCTTAGAGCCACTATCACCACCAGTGCTACCAGCACCAAGAATTTGGTGAATTTCATCAAAGAAGAGGATAATATTTCCTGCTTCTTTTACTTCGTTGACTAGATTTTGAACGTTTTCTTCAAAGCTACCACGGTATTGAGTACCAGCCTCGAGACCTGAGATATCAATAGAAATAATTTCCTTGTTCTTGATGGCAGCTGGAACATCTCCATTCACAATAGCTTGTGCTAGACCTTCGACAACTGCAGTCTTACCAACACCTGCATCTCCGACCAGAACAGGATTGTTTTTGGTACGACGTGAGAGGATTTCAGATGTTTCTTGAATTTCCTTGTTTCGTCCGATTACAGGATCCAGCTTGCCCTCACGAGCTTCCGCTGTCAAGTTGCGACCTAGTTTAGCAAGGACACCGTCTTGTTTCATACCTGAAGCCTGTTGTTGCATTTGTCCATCAACTTCTGCATTTCCTGGCAATTGACCAGTTGCACGATAGTGAGCAAATTCCTCAGGTGTCACTTCACGTCCATTAATCAAGTAGCGACGATTTTCAGAACTATATCCTCGCATACCTCCCATCAATTGGTTAAATAAATCATCCATGTTGTTAAAGTTATTAAAGTTGTTGTTCATATTCTTTACCTCGTTTATTCTTAATTATATGCGATCTCTGATGTTGACTATCTTTGACCTTTGTTTTAAAAATTTTAGACTAGCTAACTCGCTACCCTACGAATAATTTCTGGTTTTTCTTTTTTAAATAAGCCTTTTATCATCTTCTTTTCAAAATCTGTTAGATTTAACATAGGCCTCACCCCTTTCTAGGGTATCTATCATACATTTTCAATAAATAGAATCATTGAAAATGAAGTTTTCTAAGGAATTCATTTTCCTTATGTTCCTACTATATCACATTGGTCAGTAAAAGTCAATAGTTTTTTGACCAAATTTGACTATTTTTTAAAAAAATTTTTTGAAGTACAAAAAAGCCCCTAGAAAACGAATTTTCTAGAGACTTTCTCTATCAAGTTTAAGAGAGAAGAAATATTCTCACTTACCAAGTTTCATGTTTCTTCTACAAAAGCTTAAGCTTTGCGTTTTACGAAGAATACCAATCCACTCAATGCCAAGACTACAAATCCAAGCGCAGAAAGGATAGAGGTTGCTTCCCCTGTGTTTGGAAGTTCAGCTTTACCTTTAGTCTCAGTAGCTGGAGGTGCTGGTTTTGGATCCTCTTTTTGTCCTGGATCAGTTGGTTCTGTTCCTGGAGTTGGATTTGTTCCTGGATTATTTGGCGTTGGATCTGGTGTTGGTGCTGGATCTGGCGTTGTTCCTGGATTATTTGGAGCTGGATTTGGATTTGGTTCTGGTATTGGTGTTGGAACAGTGTATTTATTTGTAAATACAACTTCTTTACCATCGGTATACGAAACCTTTGCAGTCAAGAGACCTTGATCATCCGCAACTACAGTGACTGTTACGGTATGCTCAGTCTTATCGTATTCAATACCCTCTTCAGTACCAACTTTTTCAACCAAGGTATAAGTATGAGTACCTGCTTCTTCGAATGAACGAACAAAGGCTACTTTACCTTCGACAGTATTCTTAGCTGTAGCTACAACTGCGCCTTTCTCTTTCAATTCGAAAGTATAAGCGTCAGCCGCAAGTTCTTTACCTTCAAGTTTCTTAGTTGCTTCAATCGTAGCTTCTACCGCTGGTGCTTTGAAGCTATTCTTGAAGACATTACCTGCTGGATATTCAACAGTTGCCTTCAAGGCATTTGTTGCTGCATCTTTGGTTACTGTTACCTTTGCAGTCTTTTCTGTATCGTAAGTAATACCAGTTGCTCCAGCATTCACTTCTTTTACAGTATAAGTATACTCACCTTCTGCATCATAGTTGATTGCATTAAATGTTACTTTTCCACCTTGGTTTGTTTTTGTATCAATTTTTTGTCCATCTTTGTACAATTCAAATTGGAACTCACCATCAACCAAAGTACGACCAGTCAATTCTTTCGTAAACTCAAGTGTTGCTGATGTAGCTGTTGGAGCTGGTGCTGTATAAATATTTGTGAAGACCCGTTCTGTATCCGCATCTTCTACAGTCGAAACCAATTGGCCTTTACCATCATCCGCAACAGTGACGAACACTTCATACGCAGTTTGATCATAAGTGATTGTTTTATCGTCACCAGCTTTTTCAGTAATAGTGTAAGCGTAATCGCCTGCTGCTGAGAAAGTGACGTTGAAGGCAACTTCTCCTGAGGCAGTATTCTTAGCCGTAGCTACAAGGTCTGAACCTTCTTTCAGTTCGAAAGTATAAGCATCAGCTTCAAGCGCTTTTCCTTTCAAGACTTTCTTAGCTTTGATTGTAGCCTGCGCAGGTTCCGCTTTATAGTCATTAACGAAAACTGGTGTTTCACTTGTAACTGTCGCGACAAGTTGACCTGAGCCATTATCTTTCACTTCTACAGTTACTGGATGTTCTGTTTTATCATAAGTTACACCAAGTTTATTGCCAACCTTTTCTGTAATAGTATAGTTATATACTCCTGCTGTTGAATAGCTAATTTCAGAAAAACGAATCAATCCGCCAGCAACATTCTTTGCTGTCGCAACAACCTTGTTACCCTCTTTCAGTTCAAACTCAAACTCATCTATCTCTAGCTCTTTACCATTCAAAACTTTTTTAGCTTCAATAGCAATTTTTGCTGGAGTTGCTTTATAGGTGTTGGTGAAGGTTGGGTTGTTACCTGTAACAGTTGCAACAAGTTGACCTTGGCCGTTATCTGTAA